>JACMOW010000068.1 GCA_014377775.1 Pedobacter sp.
AAAAAAAATGGCAAACGCACCAAAACCAACAACAGTTAAAAAAGAGAGCTCTACCGCATCTAATTTATTTGCAACGCTCGTAATTCCAATTTGTATCCTTATCGGGATAACTTTATTCATTTTTGTATTGGGCAGACCAGGAAACTTCAGCATTCCAGAAGATGTAGTGAAGAACAATAGCTCGGTTTCATTAGCCTTTTATAATGATGATACCCACAGCTTTTTACCACATCCAGGTAATTATGGCGGTATGGCTTACAAAGGTGGTTTCATCGTTCCAATTTTAATGGGAATGCTTTTAATGGTATTTGTATTTTCAATTGAGCGTTTAATTGTAATCGGTAAAGCAACGGGTAAAGGAAGCTTAGATGCTTTTGTTAAAAAAATTCAATCACTATTGGCTTCAGGTAATATTTCTGCTGCTGCTGCTGAATGTGATAAGCAAGAAGGTTCTGTTGCAAACGTAATTAAGTCTGGTTTGAAAAAATATAGCGAGATGGAAGTTGAAGCGAACATGGATACTGACCAAAAATGTTTAGCTATTCAAAAAGATATTGAAGAAGCTACTTCATTAGAAATGCCAATGTTAGAGCAAAACTTAACGATCATTGCTACCTTAGTATCAGTAGGTACGTTAATGGGTTTATTAGGTACTGTAACAGGTATGATTAAAGCGTTTGGTGGTTTGGCCAATTCAGGTGCACCAGATCAAGCGGCATTAGCAACAGGTATTTCTGAGGCTTTGATTAACACAGCAACAGGTATTGGTACTTCAACCGTTGCGATTATCATGTACAATATATTAACTTCAAAAATTGATAAGTTAACGTACGCCATCGATGAAGCTGGTTTTAGCATCATTCAAACTTACGCTAGTACACATAAATAGAAATTATTTTAATTTTTTTACCGGCTTTATGGAAAACCGGAAGAATTAACATCATTAATTAAAATATTATAATTTTTATATTATGCCTAGAGTAAAAGTTCCAAGAAAGAGTACGGCGGTAGATATGACTGCAATGTGCGATGTAGCCTTCTTGTTGTTAACTTTCTTTATTTTAACGGCAACTTCTCGTCAACCAGACCCTTTGGATGTAAAAATTCCATCGTCAACGGTTGCGTTTAAAGTGCCAGATAAAGATTTAACAATTTTAAGCATTGGTAAAGGGAAAGTTTTTATCGAGATCATTGGTCAAGATGTTAAAAAACTGACTCTTCAAAAAATGGCTACGTTATACGGCACCTCCTTTACTGCAGAGCAAGCGAAGCGTTTTGGTGTATTGTCTGCTTTTGGTACGCCATTTAACCAATTGGCAAATTACATTAATATGAGTGGCGAGCAACGCACAAAATCTGGTTTAGAAACAGGAATTCCGACAGACTCGACCCAGAATGGGGAGTTGTACAGATGGATTGAACAAGCCAGAAGAGCTACAGCAGAATTGCACAATACCGAAATGCGGATAAGTATTAAAGGAGATGCAGATGAAGAATATCCAACAGTAAGAAAAATTGTAGATGTTCTTCAAAGACAAAAAGTTAACAAATTTAGTTTAATCACATCAGCGGAAGCTGCTGCTAAATAAAAGAACATGGCAGAATTAAATACCGGCGGCGGTGGTGATAAAGGGGGTAAAGTAAGAAGTAAAAAACAATCTACGCGTGTTGATTTAACAGCAATGGTAGATTTGGCTTTCTTATTAATTACTTTTTTTATGCTCACTACCTCTTTATCAAAACCGCTAGCAATGGATATCGCTAAGCCTGATAAAGACGAAAAAAATCCAGAGAATAAATTAGAGGTTAAACAATCTCAAACCATGACCATTTTGTTAGCTAAAAACGATAAAATAGCATGGTATATGGGAGAAGCAGGAAAATCAGCGCCAACTATTGAAGGCTTTTCAGGGATTAGAAAATCATTGTTAGAAAATAAGAAGAAAGTTAAGGATGCAACGGGTAAAGACATCATGATTATTGTAAGACCAACGGATGGCGCCACTTATAAGAATTTTGTAGATATCATGGACGAGTTGAATATCACTAAAACTAATCTTACTGCTCCGGCAGTGGATGATGACCCTAAAAATCTTTTAGAAAGCGAAAAGGCTTTCCTGAAAGAGAGAGGTCTTTTATAAATAATAGTAACACTTAAAATATTAAGCAATGTTTGGATCTAAAATAGATTTATTTAAAAAAGAGTGGCTTGATGTTGTTTTTGCCAAGAAGAATAAAAGTTACGGAGCTTACGAGCTTCGTCAAATGAATGCGGCAAATACAAGCAAATCATTACTTATTGCATCCGTGGTATTTATCCTACTTTTTTTAGCGCCAAAAATTTACGCTTTAATTGCAGGTATACTACCCGAACCTCCACCTGAAAAACAGACAGAGGTAATTATGCAATCACCACCGCCAATAGACGAGAAAGTTGTGCCGCCACCTCCGGTTGAGCCGCCACCTCCAAAACAGGATCAAGTTAAATTTCCTCCTCCAATTGTAAAGCCCGATGAGCAGGTACGTGATGAAGAGCCGCCTAAAGCAGAAGATTTGAAGGTAGCCGATCCTGGTCAGAAAACAATTGAAGGTGACCCAAATGCAGAAATTGTACAAATTGCAGCAGCAGGCGAAGGGCCTAAACAAGCGGTTGTGGTAGAAGATAATACCATTTATAACCATGTAAGTATGGAAAACCCACCAATGTACCCAGGAGGTATGGATAAATTTTACGCTTGGGTAGGTAGTACCTTGAGATATCCTGCCATGGCAACGGATAATAATATTCAGGGAACGGTACAGGTATCGTTTACGATAGAAAAAGACGGAACATTAACTGATGTTAAGACCGAAGGACGTAAACTTGGTTATGGCATGGAAGAAGAAGCTGTGCGTGTGCTACGATTAAGCAAGCGCTGGAACGTTGGTATGCAAAATGGTAAGCCAGTACGTGTAAAATATAATATTCCACTTAAATTTACAATGCCACAATAAGCATGTTTAATTTAAATTTTTTCAAACAGAAATCGCCTCAACAGCGATTTCTGTTTATTTTAGGGCTTACCATGCTGTGTATGTATTTTGCAATTGGAATTGTCCTAATTTTTACAAATCTATTGCCGTTAAATCCTGAAAAGTTTCCAAAGGAATACCAGGTTGCATTTGGCGTTATTTTAATTGCCTATGGTGCAGTACGTTTTGGGCGATTAATTAATCAAAAAGATTCAGATTAGATGAAAGGTTTAAGTATCGTTTTAGTTTTCTTGGTATTTATTTCTTGTAAGGGGAAAAAAACGAATTCAATTCCCGAAAGCCGAACATCAGGTAAAACAACATTATTAGTTGATGAATCGTTTTCTAGGGTACTCGATGATCAGATTGAAGTTTTTATCGATGATTATCCCAATGCAAAAGTGACTACAATACTTGGTAACGAAGCTAAAATTTTGCCTAAGTTTTTAAATGGCGAGCAACGAATGATTATTCTATCGCGTATGCTAAAACCTAGTGAAGAACGTTATTATAAACAAAAACAAATTCCTATTTTTACCGATAGGTTTGCAATTGACGGAATCGCTTTAATTACAAATAATGAAAATATCGATACGCTGATTACAGCAAAAGAAGTATTTGATGTTTTAAAAGGCGCAGGAGGCACTAAAAAACTTGTTTTTGATAATGCCAATTCAAGTACTGTTAGGTACTTTATGGATTCGGCTAAAGTTAATATCTTGCCAAAATCGGGTGTTTATACTTTAAACAATAACAACGATGTAATTAAATATGTAGCTGAGCACAAAGATTATATTGGTGTAATAGGAATTAATTGGTTGTTAAGAAACAAAGGTGACATTTTGACGTATATATCCAAGATAAAAGTAATGGGAGTTAAAAATCTAGAAGGAAAAAAGGGGGCCGATAAATTTTATAAACCTAACCAGAATAGCTTAATTAATGGAGTTTATCCTTTTTTAAGAAATATTTATGTCATAAATGGGGAGGGAACAAATGGTTTAGGCACAGGATTTGCAACCTGGTTAAATAGTCCGAGAGGACAGTTAATCGTACTTAAATCTGGACTAGGTCCACATAAGATGATTTCAAGAGATTTTAATATTAAATAAATAAATACTACATTTAAACTAAAGAAATAGTAGTTGCTTTAAAAGAACCATAATTAATAGTACAAGCAGTTCACTGATTTTATATTTAAACAAATGAAGACGATGAAAACGATTAAGAAAACGATAGCCTTCACATTAGGCTTAATAATGTTGGGAGGAACTGCCTCATTTGCTCAAAGTTTAGCTGATGCTAAGAAGGCCATAGATGCAGAGCAATATCAGAAAGCGACATCGATGCTAAAAACATTGATGACAACGCAGCCCAAAGATGGGGATGTTTATTTCAACCTTGGTAATTTATATTTAACTATCGACGAAATTGACTCTGCCAAAGTAATTTTTACTAAAGGAACAGTAGCCGATCAAAAAAATGCATTAAATTTTGTAGGCTTAGGCCATGCAGATTTATATGCGAGCAATGCAGCTGGTGCAAAAGCCAATTTCGACAAAGCGATTGAGTTAGGTAGAAAAGACTACCGCACGTACATGCATATAGGAAGGTCTTATTTTGAACAGCCTAAAGCTGATTATGCTGCTGCATTACCAAATTTGCTAAAAGCAGATGAACTAGAAACCAAGGATAAAGATCCTGAAGTATTTATCGCTTTAGGCGATTATTGGTCGGCTCAGTTAAAAAATGGACCTGCTTATGAAAAGTATTTATTTGCAACCGATATTGACCCGAACATTAAACGTGTACGTGTACAGATTGGTAAGATGCTTAAACAAGCAGATGGTTTTGCTGAAGCAGAGGCTGAAATAAGAAAAGCCATTGCCATCGATCCAAATTATGGTCCCGCATATCGCGAATTAGCAGAAGTGCAAATGAGATGGTCTTTCCGTGATGCAGTTCTTTCAAAAGCTAAACGCGATGAAGCCCTTGCTAACATGAGAAAGTATTTAGATTTAACTGATAAATCTTTTGACTCCCGTTATCGTTACGCCCAATTCTTAGTGTATGCGGCAGATTGGACTACTTTAGCTACTGAGCTAAATACCTTAAAAACAGATCCTAGCAATCCAAAGAATTTCGTACTTAACCGCTTACAGGGCTATTCTGCAGTAGAAAATAAAAACTTTGAAAAAGGAGTGCAAAATTTAACTCAGTTATTTACAAAGAAAGAAGATGCTTCCCGTATTTTAGGTTCTGATTACCTGTTTTTAGGTAAAGCATACCAAGGTGTGGGTAACGATAGCTTAGCTGTTGTTAATATTACTAAAGCTGCAGAATTAGATACGACCAAAGCGGAAGAATTGGCAATACTTGGTAAAGAGCTATTTACTGCGCAAAAGTATGTAAGAGCTGCAGCCGCTTACAAGAAAAGCATTGAATTAAATTCAGCTAACTTAAACATTGCAAATAACTATTTCTATTTGGGTTATTCTAATTATTTTGGTTATTCTGCTGCATACAAAGCAGGTAAAAATCCAAGTAAAAATGTTTTAATAGAGGCAGATAGTGCATTTTCGAAGGTGAACCAATTGGCTCCAGGTAAAGATATCGAAGCGGCTTATTTATTTAGAGCACGTATCGGTAAAATACTCGATAATACAGAAACTCCTGCTGGGTTAGCAGTTCCTCATTACTTAAAATATATCGAAACAGTAACGGTAACGCGCCCTGAGAAAGCAACAACTCCAACGGCTAAAAGTAATTTAATAGATAGCTATAACTATTTGGGGTCTTATTATTCAGTAAGTGATAAAGAAAAAGCAATCGGCTATTTAAATAAAACTTTAGCTCTAGATGCTCAAAATGCTTATGCCATTCAATCTTTAAAAATATTGAATGGTGCGCCCGCTCCATCTACACCTCCAAAAAAAGCGCCATTAAGAAAATAATTGAGATTTCAATAAATAAAAAAGGCAGGATTTGTAATCCTGCCTTTTTATTTTAATTTTGCCTAAAATAATTAGAATGGAAACTACAAGTACAGCGCAAGACTTTTTACCTATCATATTCCAAGTTATTGTGGCCTTAGGGTTTGTAGTCGTAACTTTAACTGCTACCCACTTTTTAGGGCCAAAACGTAAAACAAGCGATAAACTATCAACTTTTGAAGCGGGGGTAAAAGTGGTCGGAAATGCACGTCAACCTTTTTCTATTAAGTACTTTCTGGTAGCCATATTATTTGTGCTTTTTGATGTAGAAGTGATCTTTATGTACCCTTGGGCAGTAAATTTTAGAGAATTGCGCTGGAACGGAATTATCGAAATGTTTATTTTTATGGGTACTTTATTGTTAGGCTTTATTTATATTTTAAAGAAAAAGGCGCTAGACTGGGCTTAATTATTTAGAATAATTCTAAATGCTAATCCCCTCACCCATTTACTACTAAATATTGTAAATTTGTTGCTTATTCTGTATTAGGAATAAGCATTTTTTGTTTACTAACATGAGTGAAATTAATATAGTTGATGCGCCGCCGGGCATAGAAGGCTCAGGTTTTTTTGCCACTTCCTTAGATAAGGTAATTGGATTGGCTCGCTCACATTCCTTGTGGCCATTGCCTTTTGCTACGTCTTGTTGCGGTATCGAATTTATGGCAACTATGGGTTCGCATTACGATTTCGGTCGTTTTGGCGCCGAAAGATTAAGTTTTTCGCCACGCCAAGCAGATCTTTTAATGGTAATGGGTACTATCGCAAAAAAAATGAGTCCTGTTTTAAAACAAGTGTATTTACAAATGGCCGAGCCTCGTTGGGTAATTGCTGTAGGTGCATGCGCATCCAGCGGAGGAATTTTCGATACGTATTCTGTTTTACAGGGGATTGATGAGATTATCCCGGTAGATGTATATGTGCCTGGTTGTCCGCCCCGCCCCGAAGCTATTTTAGATGGTTTTGGTAAAATACAAGAGTTGGTGAAAAACGAATCGGGCAGAAAGAGATATTCTGATCAATACAAACAAATGTTGGCGTCTTACGGAATTGAATAATGGCTAAAGCAACAAATACAGAAATTATTGATTTGCTCGGCGAGAAATTTGGCGAACAATTATTTGATGTAACTGAACCTTATGGTTTGCTTACCTTCTCTACCCATAAGGATAAAGTAATAACAGTTTTATCTTTTTTAAAAGAAAACGGAAAGATAGATTTTAATTTTCTTACCGATATAACTGCCGTTCACTATCCAGAGAAAAATCAAATTGCAGTGGTATATCATCTGCACAGTATGGTAAGTGGAGTAAGAGTAAGATTAAAAGTATTTCTGAATGAGAATCATCCTACGATTCCTACCGCATCCACCCTGTGGAACTCGGCAAATTGGATGGAAAGAGAGACATATGATTTTTTTGGGGTTAAATTTGAAGGACATCCCGACTTAAGAAGAATTTTAAATATGGATGATTTAGGTGTACATCCTATGCTTAAGCAATATCCATTAGAAGACCCGAACAGGGTAGATAAAAAAGACGAATACTTTGGTAGATAAACACAAATGAAGCACAATCAACCAGTATATACAGACAACGATCCTCAGAATGAGTTGGTAACCTTAAATTTAGGCCCTACTCACCCTGCAACACATGGTGTTTTTCAGAACGTATTGCAGTTGGATGGCGAGCGTATCGTAAGTGGTGTATCTACCATCGGGTACATTCATCGCGCATTCGAAAAAATTGCTGAGCACCGCCCGTTTTATCAAATTACACCATTAACTGATCGTTTAAACTATTGCTCGTCGCCCATTAATAATATGGGATGGCACATGACAGTAGAAAAACTATTGAATATTCAAATTCCTAAGCGTGTAGATTATCTACGTGTAATTATTATGGAATTGGCCAGAATATCAGATCACATTATATGTAATACCATTATTGCACAAGATACAGGCGCAACTACAACTTTCCTTTATCTGTTCCAGTTTAGAGAACATATTTATGAAATTTATGAAGAGGTTTGCGGTGCGCGATTAACTACAAATGTTGGCAGAATTGGCGGACTAGAAAGAGATTTTAATGAAATTGCATTTGCAAAAATTAATAAGTTTTTAAAGGAGTTTCCGATAGCACTAAGAGAGTTTGAAAGCTTATTGAATCGAAACCGTATTTTTATTGATCGTACTGCCGGTGTTGCCGAGGTTACCCAAGAAAATGCCTTAAGTTTTGGCTGGACTGGCCCTTTACTTCGTGCTACAGGTGTAGATTACGATGTGCGGATAAGCGAGCCTTATTCTTCATATCAGGATTTTGATTTCGAAATTCCGGTAGGTACCAGTGGTGATATTTATGATCGGTTTTTGGTGCGAAATGAAGAAATGTGGCAAAGCCTTCGTATTATTGAACAAGCCTTGGATAAAATAAAACTAGAGCCAAAAGGCATTTTTCATGCCGATGTACCCGAATTTTATCTGCCAGGAAAAGAAGAAGTATACAACAATATGGAAGCATTAATCTATCACTTTAAAATTGTGATGGGCGAAATTGACGCGCCAAAAGCAGAAGTTTACCATGCTGTTGAAGGTGGTAATGGAGAATTGGGTTTCTATTTAATCAACGATGGTGGAAGAACACCTTATCGTTTGCACTTTAGAAGACCAAGTTTTATTAATTATTCAATGTTTGCCAAAATGAGTGAAGGTATGCTGTTATCAGACGCCATCATTAACATGAGTAGCATGAATATTATTGCAG
The DNA here is from genome assembly GCA_014377775.1 of Pedobacter sp. GTDB lineage: Bacteria > Bacteroidota > Bacteroidia > Sphingobacteriales > Sphingobacteriaceae > Pedobacter. The sequence continues at coordinate 8,768 of JACMOW010000068.1, forward strand.
GAGAATTAGATGCTTAAAGTAGAAGAACAACAACCTGTAGCATTTTCATCAGTGTTTTTAGCCAATTTTGATGAAATTGTAAAACGTTACCCTGCTGGGAAACAGAAATCGGCACTATTGCCTATTTTGCATTTAGTGCAAGCCGAATTTGGTTGGACCAGTGTGCCTGCAATGGATAAGGTGGCCGAATATTTAATGATCGAGCCAATTGAGGTTTACGAAGTGGCTTCTTTTTACAGCATGTACTTTTTACAGCCTAAAGGTAAATATGTACTTGAAGTTTGTAGAACTGGTCCTTGTTGCCTAGTTGGTGCCGAAAAAATAATGAGCCACATAGAAGGTAAACTAGGTGTTAAAGAAGGTGAAGTAACAGCCGATGGATTATTTAGCTGGAGAGGTGTAGAATGTTTAGCTGCATGTGGTTATGCGCCAGTGCTGCAAATAGGCCCAGATTATACTTTTTACGAAAATTTAACTGAGCAATCAGTTGATGAATTAATTGATAATTTAAAAAATAAACAAGATCTGAGACAATAGATATGAGCCGCAAACTATTACTCGAACACATAAATGTACCTGGCATTAATACGCTTGAGGTATATCGCCAAAAAGGCGGCTACCGTGCTGTAGAAAAAGCGATCAAAACTTTAACGCCTGATGAAGTGGTGGAAGAAGTAAAAAAATCGGGCTTACGCGGTAGAGGTGGTGCAGGCTTTCCAACTGGGATGAAATGGAGTTTTTTAGCCAAACCCGAAGGTGTTGCACGTTATTTGGTTTGTAATGCCGACGAATCAGAGCCTGGAACATTTAAGGATCGGTATTTGATGACCAATATCCCTCATGCCTTAATTGAGGGGATGATTGTATCGAGCTTTGCTTTGGGTGCAAATACTTCTTACATCTACGTTCGCGGCGAGATGATGCCGCAAATCCGTATCCTCGAAAAGGCGATTGCAGAAGCTAAAGCAGCTGGATTTTTAGGTAAAAACATTTTAGGTTCGGGATATGATTTAGAACTGTACGTTCAGCCAGGTGGCGGCGCTTATATCTGCGGAGAAGAAACAGCTTTGTTGGAATCATTAGAAGGAAAAAGAGGAAATCCTCGTATTAAACCTCCTTTTCCGGCAATTGCAGGCTTATATGGTTGCCCTACGGTAGTAAACAACGTAGAATCTATTGCTGCAGTTGTGCCTATAATTAATGATGGTGGCGATGAATATGCAAAAATTGGTATCGGACGGAGTACGGGTACAAAATTAATATCAGCCTCTGGAAACTTGGTAAAACCAGGTGTTTATGAGATTGAATTGGGCTTACCAGTAGAAGAGTTTATATATTCTGATGAATATTGTGGTGGTATTGCAAATGGAAAAAGACTAAAAGCTACGGTAGCTGGCGGATCTTCGGTACCCATTTTACCCGCCAATTTATCTTTAAAATACGCCAATGGTGAGCCTCGTTTAATGAGCTATGAATCGTTAGCTGAAGGTGGTTTTGCAACAGGCACAATGCTTGGCTCTGGCGGTTTTATTGCGTTTGATGAAGATCAATGTATTGTAAGAAATACTTGGAATTTTGCACGTTTTTATCACCATGAAAGTTGCGGCCAATGCTCGCCTTGTAGAGAAGGAACTGGGTGGTTAGAAAAAGTATTGCACAGATTGGAATACGGACACGGAAAAATGAGCGATATCGACTTATTGGTTGATGTGGCTAAAAAAATAGAAGGAAATACCATTTGTCCACTCGGCGATGCAGCCGCCTGGCCAGTTGCCAGTGCCATCAAACATTTTAGAGATGAGTTTGAATGGCATGTGAAAGAGCCAAGGAAAAGTCAGGATGGCAATTATGGAATAGCAAATTATGCGGTTCCGATAGAGAAGGTGGTTGTAGCAGAAGTATAAAATAACTGGTTAACAATGGATAATTTAGTTAAGATAACAATAGACGGAATAACCGTAGAGGTAGCGACAGGTACAAGTATTCTCAATGCTGCAAGGCAAATTGGGGGTGATATTGTACCGCCCGCCATGTGCTACTATTCTAAATTGGAAGGTAGTGGTGGTAAATGCCGTACGTGTATTGTTAAAGTAAGCAAAGGTTCTGAAAAGGATCCTCGCCCAATGCCAAAATTGGTAGCTTCTTGCCGCACTACGGTAATGGACGGAATGGAAGTGCAAAATATTACTTCGCCAGAAGTGTTAGAAGCAAGAAATGGCGTTGTAGAAATGTTATTGATCAATCACCCCTTAGATTGCCCAGTATGCGATCAGGCAGGTGAATGTGATTTACAAAATTTAAGCTACGAACACGGTTTGCAAAAAACCAGATATGAATTTGAGCGTCGTACATTTGAAAGAATAGATATTGGCGAAAAAATTCAGTTGCACATGAACAGGTGCATTTTATGCTATCGTTGTGTGTTTGTTGCTGATCAGATTACCAATAAAAGGGTGCATGGTATTTTAAACCGGGGCGATCATTCCGAAATATCTACCTACATTCAAGCGGTTGTTGAAAATGATTTTTCTGGAAATGTGATCGACGTTTGTCCGGTAGGGGCCTTAACCGATCGTACATTTAGATTTAAGAACAGAGTTTGGTTTACCAAACCAGTCGATGCGCATCGCAATTGCGATCATGAAAAATGCGATGGTAAAGTAACCTTATGGTATAAAGGTGCCGATGTTTTACGAGTTACTGCACGAAAGGATCAGTTTGGTGAAGTAGAATCGTTTATCTGCAATACCTGCCGTTTTGATAAAAAGGCAACTTCAGATTGGACCATTGAGCAGCCAACCTATATTTCTGACACCTCTGTAATTGCCTCAAATCATTACGAAACATTTATGCCATTGCCTGTAATTAAAGAAAATCTAGCTTTGCAAGAAGCAAATAAAGTTGAACTCGAAAAAACCGTGAAATTCTAATGGATATTAATTTTGTAATAGAGAAATTTTTGCTGGTTACCATTTTGTTTGCTATAACTTTGTTAATTGCCATGTATTCTACGTATGCGGAGCGAAAAGTTGCAGCATTTCTACAAGATCGATTAGGCCCAGATAGAGCAGGCCCTTTCGGAATTTTTCAACCGTTGGCCGATGGACTAAAGATGTTTATGAAGGAAGAAATTATTCCTACAAACGCAAGTAAATGGTTATTTATGGTTGGGCCAGGTTTAGCTATGCTATGTGCCTGTATTGGTACAGCCGTTATTCCTTGGGGACAAGATTTAAACGTTGGAGGTCGTATTATTCCTTTACAAGTAACCGATATTAATGTTGGGGTGCTTTATCTTTTTGGAGTGGTTTCACTAGGTGTATATGGGGTGATGATTGGTGGTTGGGCTTCTAACAATAAATATTCCTTGTTAAGTGCCATTCGTGCGGCCTGTCAGAATATTAGTTATGAAGTAGCCATGGGCTTATCGATAATTGCGCTTTTATTGCTAACGAACACGCTAAGTTTGAGAGAAATTGTTGAGCAACAGCATGGTTGGCGGTGGAATGTGCTATATCAGCCATTGGGATTTTTAATCTTTATGATTTGTTCATTTGCAGAGACGAACCGCGCACCATTCGATTTGCCGGAATGTGAAACGGAGTTGATTGGGGGTTATCATACCGAATATTCATCCATGAAACTAGGTTTTTACCTGTTTGCCGAATATATTAATATGTTTGTTTCATCGGCCGTGATGGCAACTTTATATTTTGGTGGTTATAATTATCCGGGTATGGATTGGGTGGCTGCACACGTTGGTCCAATAGCGGGGCCACTGATTGGAACAGCTGTATTATTTTTTAAAATATTTATGTTCATCTTTTTCTTTATGTGGGTACGGTGGACTATCCCTCGTTTCCGCTACGATCAATTGATGAATTTAGGATGGAAAGGATTAATACCTTTGGCCATTGCAAATATTATTATTACAGGAATTGTTATCGCTGTTGTAAATAAGTTTTAAGGAGGAGACATGGAATCACTAAGTAATAAGAAAAAAGTACTAGAACAAAAGCCACTTAACTTTGCCGAGCGCATGTATTTGCCTGCCATTGTTAAAGGTTTAGGGACCACGATGAGCCACTTTTTTAAGAAAAGTTCAACCATTAAATATCCAGAACAAGAGCGAGAGTTTTCGATTAACTGGAGAGGGATGCATTCTTTAAAAAGAGATGAAGAAGGAAAGGAACGTTGTACTGCTTGTGGCTTATGTGCATTATCCTGCCCCGCAGAAGCCATAACCATGATAGCGGCCGAGCGTAAACCAGAAGAGAAAGACTTATACCGTGAAGAAAAATATGCAGCTGTTTACGAAATTAATATGTTGCGTTGCATTTTTTGTGGATTATGCGAAGAAGCCTGCCCTAAAGAAGCGATTTATTTAGACGGACCAATTGTGCCATCAGATTATTTGCGTAAGGATTTTATTTACGGCAAAGATAAGTTGGTAGAGGCGCCGTTGGAAAAATAGATTGTCATTCAGAGCCTAGCGAAGAAACTGACAATTAATAAACAAAAATAAACTAAAACAAGAAAATTAATGGGTACATCAGTATTCTATTTTGTAGCAACATTAAGCATCGTATTTTCGCTGATGGTAATCTTTTCCAAGAATCCAATCCACAGCGTTTTATATTTGATCCTTACCTTTTTTACGTTTACGGTACACTATGTGCTATTAAACGCACAGTTTTTAGCGGTAGTTAATTTTATTGTGTACATGGGAGCCATTATGGTTTTGTTCCTCTTTGTACTGATGTTGCTAAATTTGAACAAAGAAAATGAGCCAAACAAATCGGGCTTAATTAAAATTTTAGGTGTAATTGCTGGAGGTTGCCTAATCGTAACTTTAGTGGGCTCGCTAAAAGCAGTTTCGATTAATAGTCCGCTGGTACTGCAAAACCCAAATTTAGGCTTAGTTAAAAATCTCGGTAAAGAATTATTTGGCCCATTCATGTTGCCATTCGAATTATCGTCTATTTTATTATTAACCGCAATGGTTGGTGCAGTACTATTAACTAAAAAGGAGGAAAAAACAAATGGATAGTTTAAGTTCAGTCCCACTCAATCACTATATCTGGTTAAGTGCAATTATATTTACCATAGGGGTAATTGGGGTGTTAACACGTAGAAATGCTATAGTTATATTTATGTCGGTAGAGTTAATGCTAAATGCGGTTAACTTATTGTTAACCGCATTTTCAGTTCACCATAATGATCCATCCGGACAAGTTTTCGTATTCTTTATTATGGCTTTAGCAGCGGCCGAAGTTGCTGTTGGGTTAAGTATTATCGTAATGGTTTACAGAAATACACAATCGATAGATATTAATGTTTTAAATCGCCTTAAGTGGTAAGTATATAGAAGATGATAAATAGTTTACTTTGGTTAATTCCTTTGCTTCCGCTTTTAGGCTTTGTAATTAATGGCCTAGGCAGAAATACATTTAGCAAGAACCTTATCGGTTTTATTGGTAGCGGTGTTATTTTAGCTTCTTTTGCACTAAGCGTTGCCTTATTTTTTGAATTAGGCGCCAGTACACAAAAACAATTTATAATTGATCTTTTCGACTGGATCAGCGTTGGTAATTTACATATCCCACTGTCTTTTTTATACGACCCCCTGAGTTCGATCATGCTGTTGATTATAACTGGTGTGGGTTTCTTGATCCATATTTATTCTGTAGGTTATATGAATGATGATGCTGGCTTTGGAAAGTTTTTTAGCTATCTAAATCTGTTTATCTTCTTTATGTTGATTTTGGTTTTAGGATCAAACTACATCGTGATGTTTATTGGTTGGGAAGGTGTAGGTTTGTGTTCATACCTTTTAATTGGGTTTTGGTATACGAATAGCAATTACGCAAGTGCTGCTAAAAAGGCTTTTGTAATGAACAGAATTGGTGATTTAGGCTTTCTTTTAGGCGTATTTTTAATCTTTATTACGTTTGGTAGTGTAGAATTTTCAAAAGTATTTCCGCTGGCAGCAGGAATGATGCCTGGAACTGCTACCATTACATTTATCACTTTACTTCTATTTATTGGTGCATGTGGTAAATCTGCTCAGTTACCATTATTTACATGGCTACCTGATGCAATGGCGGGCCCAACACCTGTTTCGGCATTAATCCACGCGGCAACGATGGTAACGGCAGGTATTTACATGATTGCTCGCTCAAGCATATTATTCGATTTGGCGCCAACAACGCAAGATGTAATCGCCATTATTGGAACTGCAACTGCGTTAATTGCAGCAATTATTGCGTTAACACAAACTGACATTAAAAAAGTATTGGCCTACTCTACTGTTTCTCAGTTGGGATATATGTTTTTAGGATTAGGTGTTGGTGCCTATACGGGGTCGTTTTTCCATGTACTAACTCACGCATTTTTTAAGGCATTATTGTTTTTAGGTGCAGGTTCGGTTATTCATGCCATGCATCACGAACAAGATATGAGGCACATGGGTGGATTGCGATCTAAACTAAAAATCACTTTTGCTACGATGATGATTGGTACAATTGCGATTGCAGGTTTGCCACCTTTCTCTGGGTTTTTCTCAAAAGATGAGATTTTAGCGCATGCTTACCAGCACAATAAAGTACTTTGGGCCATTGGTTTGTTTACGGCATTCTTAACGGCTTTTTACATGTTTAGGATGATGTATTTAACTTTCTTCGGAAAATATAGAGGTACACATCATGCAGAAAGCCATATTCATGAATCGCCAAAAACAATGACCTTCCCGTTAATCGTTTTAGCAGTTTTGGCAGCTATTGGTGGGGTAATTAATATTCCTCACGTGTTTGGTGGAAATGAATGGTTGGCACATTGGTTATCTGGGGCAGGAATTGCACAACATGAATTAGGTTTAGATCATACTACAGAATTTGCTTTGATGGGCGTTTCGGTATTGGCGGCACTTGGAGCAACGTTATATGCTTACACAAAATATGTTAAGAATGCACATATACCTATAGCCGATGAAAGTAAACGTTCGCTTTTTGCTAAAATTTCGTACAATAAGTTTTACTTGGATGAGATTTATGATGCCATTATTCGAAAACCGTTAGATGCATTTTCTACATTTTTCTATCGCATCATTGATAAAAAATTAATCGATGGTTTAGTAAATGGACTTGGGTTTACCGCAAGTGAGGGCAGTAAAGGGTTACGATTACTGCAATCGGGTAACGTAGGTTTTTATATTTTTATGATGGTATTTGGTGTCGTAGCGCTGTTATTGTATACTTATTTATCTATCGCTTAATTCGGTTCAACAACATATAAATGGAACTTCTACTACTCATATTTTTACCTCTTGCAGGGGCAGTTATTACTTCCTTACTTAACGGGGGTGCCGCCAAAATAAGCGCTTTGGGCTTTGCGTTGTTATCGCTTTGCGTTTCGATTTTTTTACTCAGTAAGTTTACCCCCAATGCAAATATGCAATTTGTGGTAAATTACCCTTGGATTCAACAATTAGGCATTAGCTTCCATGTTGGTATAGATGGGATTAGCATGATTACGGTAATTTTAACCAATGTGTTAATACCTTTAATTATCTTGTCTACTTTTAACCGTGAATATAAAAACGAAAACGCTTTTTATGCTTTAATTTTATTTATGCAATGCGGCTTACTTTTAGTATTTACTGCATTAGACGGCTTTTTATTTTACATCGGATGGGAAGCGGCGTTAATTCCAATTTACTTTATCTGTGCCATGTGGGGCGGAAAAGATCGAATTAAAGTAAACATGAAGTTTTTTGTGTACACCATAGCTGGGTCGCTTTTTATGCTGTTAGGAATTATTTATTTGTACTTGCAAAATCCTGCTCATAATTTCGACATCAATGCATTTTATTCCTTAAGCTTAGATTCTGATCAACAAGGTTGGATTTTTTGGGCCTTTTTTATTGCGTTTGCGATAAAAATGCCAATTTTCCCTTTCCACACTTGGCAGCCAGATACTTACACGGAGGCGCCTGCTCCCGGAACGATGCTATTATCGGGTATTATGCTAAAAATGGGTATTTATGGCGTAATTAGATGGCTATTGCCAGTTGTTCCACAAGGCGTACAAGATTGGGCACATTTAGCTATCATTTTATCGGTAATAGGGATTGTATACGCCTCTATTATTGCATTTACCCAAAAGGACGCTAAACGCTTAGTAGCCTATTCGTCTATAGCCCATGTTGGTTTAATTGCTGCTGGTATATTCGCCTCCTACAATTTGGGAAATCTTGGTCAGCAAGGTATGCAAGGTGTTATGGTGCAAATGTTAAGTCACGGTATTAATGTAGTCGGCTTATTCTTTGTATTGGATATTATTTCTTCGCGCTTAAAGACCAATAAAATTGAAGAATTGGGTGGTTTAGCCAAAGTTGCCCCACATCTAGCTATTACGTTTTTAATTATTGTTTTGGGTACAGTTGCTTTGCCAGGTACTAACGGGTTTATTGGCGAATTTTTATTGTTATTTAGTGTATATAATTACAATGCATGGCTCGGGGCAATAGCCGGATTTACCATTATATTTGGCGCTGTTTATATGTTTAGAATGTATCAAAAAGTAATGTTGGGTACTACTAACGATTTAACCATCACTTTTACAGACATTAAAGGAACAGAGAAAATTGTACTTTATACTATATGTGTATTAATTGTAGCGATGGGCGTTTATCCTAAGCCGATTTTACACTTATCCGAAGCATCAGTACAACAGTTATTAGAACAAGTAAATCAAAAATTAACAGGGTTAAACTAAAATGAATATTATTATAACCATCGCTGTAACTGCATTTTTAGTGCTTTATGCTGGCTTATTTAAGGCAAGAAAGACTTTGTTGCCCTTCACGCTTATCGGTTTACTTGTTGCTTTAGGTTTTGTTGCCATTTCTTGGAACAATCCAATTACCTATTACGGCATGATGAGGATGGATAATTTTGCCCTTGCTTTTTCGGCAATTTCTATTCTTGGCACATTTTTCATATTTCTACTCACCGAGCGGTATTTTGCTGAGGGGAGCGATAATGTAGCTGAATACTTTACCCTGATCTTATTTTCACTTTGCGGGATGATTATTATGGTTTCTTATCAAAATTTATCGATGCTATTTATTGGACTCGAAATTATGTCGGTAGCCTTATATATTTTAGCCGGTATACGAAAATTAAATTTTGCTTCGAATGAGGCTTCTTTAAAATACTTTTTAATGGGTGCTTTTTCTACCGGTTTTTTACTGTTTGGAATTACCTTAATTTATGGTGCTACAGGTTCGTTCGATATTAACGTTATTCAGCAATATTTGGTGAACAATGTAAATTCGGTTTCTTCCCTGTTTTATCCCGGGGTTATTTTAATCATGATTGGTTTATGTTTTAAAGTCGGTGCTGCCCCCTTTCATTTCTGGGCCCCAGATGTATACGAAGGCGCACCTTCTCTGATTACCGCATTCATGTCTACCGTTGTTAAAACCGCAGGCTTTGCTGCATTTTTAAGATTGTTTGCGGGTGCTTTCGAGCCTTTGCATGATTTTTGGACACCAGCTTTAATGGTGATCGTAGTCATAACACTTTGCGTAGGAAACATTACAGCATTGTATCAAAAGAATTTTAAAAGGATGTTGGCTTATTCAAGTATCTCTCATGCAGGGTATATGTTGTTTTCTTTGGTGGTAATAACAGCTAATTCTGCAAGTAATGTTTTGGTTTATGCAGCTGCTTATACTTTTGCAAGTATCATCGCTTTTGCGGTATTAATTTTAGTGAAGCAGAAAACAGGCAGCGATCATATCGATAGCTTTAATGGCTTAGGAAAGAAAAATCCGTTGGCAGCAATTGCGCTTACGGTTGCTATGTTGTCATTGGCGGGCATCCCCTTAACTGCAGGCTTTATTGGTAAATACGTAATGTTTTTGAATGTGATGGAGCGTTATCAAATTACTTTGGTAATTATCGCTATTTTAAACGCACTGGTAGGCTTTTATTACTATTTTAAGGTAATTATTGCCGTATGGTTTAAAGAGGGTGTAGATACGGTTTTAGACGAGCCGTTGCAATATAAAATGGTATTAATTCTTTCGGCAATAGTTACTTTGCTAATAGGGATTTACCCATCGTTGATTTTAAATTTGATTTAGAATAATTAAAACAGCATTATTTACAATAATAAAAATATCACAAATAGAATTTATTGTTTTTAAGGTCACAGAAACAATAGCGGTTTGTCTTTTAAACAATTTGTCATCTATTATTCGTTCATTATCAAAATTCTTTTTAAAAAAGTGGTCTCTTCAAAATTTTTATTCAAACCTAATGATATAGATTATTATTTGTAGTTTTACAAATAACCGAGCTATGC
>JACMOW010000069.1 GCA_014377775.1 Pedobacter sp.
AAGGATAAAGCTGTTTAACCCAAGGTTAAGCAGCTTTTTTATTTCCCTACGCTGCTTTAATTTTCGTTATTTCCGATCTTCTAAGGTATTCCATCCTAATACTTGATACTTGATACTCACGTATCGATACTTTATATTTGAACATGCTAAAAAAAGAAAGGTACAATTATTTTGTAGCCCATTTTGCTGCCAAGCAACCCAACGCCGAAACAGAACTGCACTATAACAATCCCTATCAATTATTAGTTGCCGTGATTTTATCCGCACAATGCACCGATAAAAGGATTAATCAAGTTACACCTGCGCTTTTTCAACGTTTTCCAAATGCGAAAGCCCTATCAGAAGTTACCCCAGATATTGTTTTTGATTATATAAGAAGCGTAAGTTATCCCAATAACAAAGCCAAACATTTAGTAGGAATGGCCAATATGTTGGTTCATGAATTTAATGATCTAGTTCCCTCAGATATAGATCAATTACAGCGGATGCCAGGCGTGGGTCGTAAAACGGCAAATGTAATCGCATCTGTAGTTTACGATGCGCCTGCGATGGCGGTAGATACGCATGTTTTTAGGGTAGCGAATAGACTAGGCTTAACTAAGGGTAAAACTCCATTGGCTGTAGAAAAAGATTTGGTTAAAAATTTACCAGAACATACCATCGCTATGGCACATCATTGGCTCATCCTTCATGGAAGATACGTTTGCGTAGCACGAAGTCCGAAATGTAGCACTTGCGAACTTACTTACTGCTGTAAATACTACGAACAAAACATTAAAACTAAAGAAATTAGCTTAACTGTTGATAAATAAAATTTATTTTTCAAAATATTTGTACTTATCAAAATAAAATTGATATGTTTGCTAAAGTTATTAGTAATTAAAATTTATTTATTAGCCGATACATTTTTATATATTTAGCCTCAGATGAAACAGATTAAAGACATGAACCCAAACACAGAAAAATTAAAAGCTTTACAATTAACTTTAGATAAGTTAGAAAAATCATACGGAAAAGGGTCGGTAATGAAACTGGGCGATAAAGCCGTAGAAGCCATCGAATCAATTTCTACTGGCTCTATAAGTTTAGATATTGCTTTGGGCATTGGTGGTGTTCCAAAAGGCCGTGTAATTGAAATATATGGCCCTGAATCATCTGGTAAAACAACCTTAGCCACTCACATTATTGCAGAAGCACAAAAAAAGGGAGGTATTGCCGCATTTATTGATGCAGAGCATGCATTCGATAAATTTTATGCTAAGAAACTAGGTGTGGATGTTGATAATCTATTAATTTCTCAGCCCGATAACGGTGAACAAGCTTTAGAGATTGCCGATAATTTAATTCGCTCTGGAGCCATTGATGTAATTGTGATTGACTCTGTTGCAGCATTGGTGCCAAAAGCAGAGATTGAAGGAGAAATGGGCGATAGCAGAATGGGATTACAAGCTCGTTTAATGAGTCAAGCCTTACGTAAGTTAACTGGTACTATCTCCAAAACTGGATGTTGTTGCATATTTATCAACCAGCTGCGTGAAAAAATTGGCGTGATGTTCGGAAATCCTGAAACGACAACGGGTGGTAATGCGTTAAAGTTTTATGCTTCTGTACGGTTAGACATTAGAAGAACTTCACAAATTAAAGATACTGACGAAGTAACTGGTAATCGTGTAAAAGTTAAAATTGTTAAAAATAAAGTTGCTCCTCCTTTCCGTATTGCTGAGTTCGACATTATGTTTGGCGAAGGAATATCTAAAACTGGTGAAATTATTGATCTAGGGGTTGATTTCAACATCATCAAAAAAGCGGGATCTTGGTTCTCTTACGGAGAAACAAAATTGGGGCAAGGTAGAGATGCCGTTAAACAACTGTTGATGGACAATCCTGAACTTTCCGAAGAGATTGAAGCAAAAATTAGAGCAGAAGTAACCGGTGAAAAATTAGAAGAAAAAGAGGGATAATTAAGCAACTTAGCTTTGACAAAGTTTTAAACTTTGTCAAAGCTTGTTTACCTAAAACTAGACGCTTTAGGTGCTTGCTGACCTTCTGGCTGTGTAAACTTCTTATCTAATTTGATAATAGAATAAGCAGCAATGACCATCCCTACGATCAACAATAATAAACCTACATAACTCCTCTTTTTATCTTGTTTAATGATCCAAACCATAAAGATAATTAGCGGAAGAAGTAATAATCCGAAAAAAATATAACTTGTTGCTGCCATAATTATTAATTTAAAAATTCATTCTTGCCATTGGCGAAGTTTCCTGCCCTACAAAATCACCCGCTAAAAATTTATGATAACCTGCAATAGCAATCATTGCTGCGTTATCTGTACAATACTCAAAAGCTGGAATATACACATTCCAACCCATACTTTCTTTTGCATCAATCAAAGCTTTTCGTAAGCCTGAATTAGCCGAAACCCCACCAGCGATGGCAATCTCGTTACAATTATATTGCTTCGCTGCTTTTTTTAGCTTATTCAATAATATATTTACAATACTGTGTTGAACAGAAGCACAGATGTCGCTTAAATTCTCTTCAACAAATAGGGGGTTTTGCTTTTGATTATCTCTTATAAAATACAATATAGCCGTTTTAAAACCACTAAAACTATAATTTAGATCCTTAATTTGAGGCACAGGAAATTTAAACGCAAGTGGATTCCCATTTCGCGCATGTTTATCAATCAGCGGCCCGCCAGGATAAGGAAGACTCAACAGCTTAGCTGTTTTATCAAAAGCTTCACCAGCTGCGTCATCCAAGGTTTCGCCTACAATTTCCATGTCAAAATAGTCCTTCACCAAAACAATTTGCGTGTGCCCACCAGAAACGGTTAAACATAAAAATGGAAATTCTGGCTTAGGATCATCTATAAAATGAGCCAAAATATGAGCCTGCATATGATTCACAGCAATTAATGGCAAATCTAAAGCTAAAGCAAAAGACTTAGCAAACGAAACACCTACCAATAAAGCACCTAATAATCCTGGCCCTTGCGTAAAGGCAACGGCATTAACATCCTTTTTGTTAACTTTGGCAATTGTAAGTGCTTGTTGAATCGCTGGCACAATATTCTGTTGATGAACCCTTGATGCTAATTCTGGAATAACCCCTCCATAATTTTCATGAATTGTTTGGTTTGCAATAACATTGGCAGTAATTTTGCCGTTGTTACAGATAGCAACAGAAGTTTCGTCACAAGAAGATTCAATAGCAAGTAGTATAGACATGTTGATTATTAATTAAGCTATAAAAATATTAAAAAACTATTAAAAATTCTGCTTTGGACCATTGCATCAATTGTATTATTGCTGGCAATCGTGATTTTCTCGCTTCAATTTAAGCCAGTGCAGACTTATGCGGCAAAAAAAGCAGCAGCCTATCTATCCAAAGAATTAAAAACAACCATTACAGTTGGCAGTTTATACATCAAACCTTTCAAATCTTTAGTACTAGAAGACCTCATTATATTCGATCTACAAAAAGATACACTAGCGAATTTCCCAAAATTCATTGTAGATCTAAATCGGCTCTCCTTAAAAGAAAGAATTTTAGATGTAAATACGGTACAGATTAATAATGGCTCTTTCTATTTAAAAGACTACCAGAATAAATCTTCAAATCTTGATTTCATTATTGAATATTTTGATGGCGGACCGCCTTCAAAAATTAAAAAGAAAAAATTTCAATTTTTAATTGACAGAATTATCTTAAACAATGTCGACTTTAAATATAAAGACCTAACAAAAAACGAAATACTTAAAGGTATTAATTTTGAAGATATTAGCCTTAAAAATTTAAATGGCATTTTTGAAAAATTAAACACCAATGGGCATATTATTCAAGCCAATATTAAAAACTTAACTTTTAAGGAAAAAAGCGGATTTTACCTTAAAAATTTAACAGCCTATACCACCATCGACACCAATGCTGTTGAATTACAAAAATTGACGTTAATAACTAATCAAACCAAACTTACAGATTATTTTCAAATGAAGTTTGGAAGCTTTAAAGACTTCAACGATTTTACGAATAAGGTAAGAATGAAAGCTAGTTTTAGGGAAAGCCATATTTCATCGAGAGATATTGCCTACTTCACCCCCGCCTTGAAAAAGTTAAAACTAGACATTGACATTGATGGACAAATTAGTGGCTATGTAAATAATTTAAAAGCTAAAAAACTATCCCTAAAAGCTGGAAAAGCTACACACATAAAGGGAGATTTTAACTTAAAAGGTTTGCCAGATTGGGATCAAACTTTTATCGACATGAAAATTGAAATGGCTGGAACCAATAAAAAGGATCTGGATGGCATTTTAAAAGATTTAACAGGTAAACCACTTGATAAAAGCCTAAATATTATCAACAAGTTTGGCAATGTGAATTTCAATGGCTCATTTACGGGTTTTCAGAATGACTTTATCGCTTATGGCGAGTTTAAAACTAAATTAGGTAGGGTTAAATCAGATGTTAATATGAAAATTAACAAAAATGGAACGCCATCCTACACTGGAAATATAAAAACATTTGATTTTAACTTAGGCGAACTGATTGACGAAAAAAGCTTAGGTATGATCACATCTGAGCTTTACGTTAAAGGAAAAGGTACTGAGATTAAAGAACTTAGCGAGCAGCTTAAAGGTAATATAACTTACATTGATTTTAATGACTATCGTTATAGAAACGTAAAGGTCAATGGTACATTTAAAAAGAAACTATTTGATGGCAACCTAACTATTAATGATAAAAATGTACAATTAGATTTTGATGGAAGTGTGAACTTAAATCCAAAATTACCTGTATTCAATTTTAAAGCAAATATTAAAAACGCAAGATTAAAAACATTAAAATTACTGAAAGATTCAATGATGATTGATGCCAAATTCAGCACAAATTTTTCTGGCAACAACCTAAACAATATTCAAGGAAACTTATTAATTGAAAAGATTAAATTAAATAACAAAAAAGGCATTTATAACATTGATTCGATACAACTCAATGCTTTTGGCTTAGGCATAAGTCGAAGTTTAACCATTAGTTCAGATATCTTAGACGCAAGTATTAAAGGTCAGTACGACCTAAATACGATTGTTTCTTATTATAAAGCGATCGCAAAAACGTATATCCCATCACTTGATGCAGAAATCATTAAATATAATCCTCAAATTTTTAGCTTTAACTTAAGAATTAAAAGGTTTGAACCCATTGCCGAATTAATTGCACCTGGTTTAGAGATAGATGATAAAGCTTTGCTAATAGGGAATTTCGACTCAAGAAATAACACAGCAACATTAAATGGATTCATTAATAAATTAAGTTACAAAGGCATTGTTGCCAATAATATTATTATTGATGAAAACACAACAGACAAGCAAATTCAAGCCATTATTACTTCTGATCGTGTAGATTTAAACGATAGTTTATTCATTAAAAATGTAAATATTGTAAACATATTGCGAAATGATAGCCTATCACTCAACATTAAACTTTCGAATGCCGACGATGCGAATCAATTGGATTTGAATGGATTGGTAGAATTTGCAAGTGACACCACAGCAAGAATCAGCATCTTACCTTCCAACTTAAAAATTAATAGTGAAGATTGGTACATCCAAGAGAAGGTTAAAATAAATTTCAATGACGGAAAAACTAAAATCACTAATTTCGATCTAAGCAATGGTAGGCAGCTCTTAACTATTGATGGCATCTTATCTCAAGACCCAAAGGACCTGCTTTTAGTCGGATTTCAAAATTTCAATCTAAAAACACTTAATCCGTTTGTGAAAACTTTAGGGATAAAATTAGCTGGAAATTTAAATGGTAAAACACGCTTATATGACATTTTAAAGTCTCCAAGAATAACAGACAGTTTAGCAATAGACTCATTAACCCTAAACGATATTTATATTGGAGAACTAACCGACACAACCACGTTTGACCAAGGTAGAAACTTAGCCAATGTTTACACAAGAATTGTTACCGATAACAAGGAAACGTTTAAAATTACTGGTGATTTAGATCTTAAAGACAAAAAAATAGATTTAAATGTTAAAATGGAAGAAAGCAAATTAACATTGCTTGAGCCCTTTGTTAAGAAATTAGTATCTAACTTAAAAGGAAATGTTTCTGCAGATCTAACTGTAAAAGGCGAATTAAATAAACCATTAATTAATGGAAATGTATCATTCGATAATGGGCAAGTTACGGTAAACTACCTAAAAACATCTTATAAATTGAATAATGAGGTTAGCATTAATAATAGCGTAATTAACATCAATGACATAACGTTACAAGATTTGGAAGGCAATGAAGCAACTGCAAATGGAACAGTTGACTTAAATGATATTGATAACCCAAACATTCAAGTTTCTTTAGTCGCCACAAATTTCATGGCACTAAATACCACTTCTAAAGATAATGCGGTTTATTATGGTAAGGCTTATGCCACTGGTGACTTCTCTTTTAGAGGTCCAACCAATAATATGTTCATCAAAATTGATGCAAAAACAGAAAAAGGAACAATTTTTAACCTCCCATTAAACAGCACCGAAACGGTGTCTGATAAAGATTTCATCACTTTTGTAAGTAAAGACACTACTCAAATTATCAAAAAAAGAAACAATTTTGATGGTTTAAGAATGAACTTTAAGTTAAAAGTAGACCCGAATAGCATTGCAAATATCTATACTGTTTTGGGCAAATTAAGTGGAAAAGGGAATGCAGAACTCGACTTAAATATTTCTAGTGCTGGAGATTTCGAAATGAAAGGCGATTACATTATCGAAACTGGAAATTTTGACTTTACTGCTCAAGAAATCATCAATAAAAGATTTGACATTAGGCAAGGCGGTACTATTAGGTGGACTGGAAACCCTGCAAATGCACAGATAAATCTGAAAGCAATTTACGCTTTACGCGCAAGCTTAAGAGACTTATATACAGCAGCCAACAGAGATGTGAGTACTTACCTCACACAACGCGTGCAAACCGAAGTAGAGATGGGGCTTAGTGGTTTGCTTTTAAAACCAGATATTAAATTGGATATCTTTTTCCCCGCAAGTCCGGCCGTAAAAGAAGAATTACAAGCTTACTTTAACGATGGAAATAACTTAGACAAGCAAGCCTTAAGCTTAATTATACAAAGAAGTTTTGCGCCAGGTTCTGGAAAAGAAAATCTTGCGCAACAACTAGGTTCGGTTGGAACAAGTACCGCCACAGAGCTAATTTTTAATCAGGTTAATAATTTGCTTTCATCACTAAACCTAAACTTTGTTGATGTAAACATCAGATCTTTTAATGAGGCAAGTGCTTCTTTTAAATTCTTTAACGATCGTATTATTGTTAATGCAGGTATTGTAGATAGGGCAAGTGTGAATGATTTCTCTCCAATTGGATTTAATAAAGATAACGTAGGGCGAGAGGTTGAAATTTTGGCCTTAATTAAAAAAGATGGAAACTTGATTGGAAAATTGGCAAATAAACCCCCTACGCAACAAAGTGTATTTGCTAATCCAGGGGTTAACCAAAATCTTAATGTTACATCATTGGGCCTAATCTACAATCAGCAGTTCGATACATTTAAAGAGTTTTTCCAGAAAATAACTGGTAAGTATCGCCGAGATCTAAAAAAGAAAGAAGCTGAAATCCAAAAAGAAAGACTGAGTAAAGAGGTTATTTTAAAAGAAAGCAAGAAAAATTAACCCTTCATTATTTGATGTCCCATTTTATCTCTCTTGGTTCTCAAATAGGTTTCGTTATGCTTATTGCTTTCAATTTCTATGGCAATGTTTTCAATAATCTCTAACCCATAACCGATTAATCCGGCTCTCTTTGCGGGGTTATTAGACATTAAGCGCATCTTCGTTACGCCTTGTGCTCTTACAATTTGAGCGCCAACACCGTAATCGCGTTCATCTCCTTTAAATCCTAATTTAATGTTTGCTTCAACCGTATCGAAACCTGCATCTTGCAGATTATAAGAACGTAATTTATTGATCAAACCAATACCACGCCCTTCTTGATTCATATATACAATTAAGCCTTTGCCTTCTTGCTCTATCATCTCAAATGCTTTATGTAGCTGGGGACCACAATCGCAGCGACAAGAGCCAAATATATCACCAGTTACACATGAACTATGAATTCTGGTTAAAACAGGCTCATCAGCCTTCCAATCGCCCTTACTAATGGCTAAATGTGTTGCATTATTACTTAATTGCGTATAGGCTGTCATTTTAAATTCGCCCCATTGTGTTGGCAAACTCACGCTAACTTCTTCTCTAATTAGACTCTCGGCAGCTAGGCGATAAGTGATTAAGTCCTTTATAGAAATAATTTTCAGCTCATGCTGTGCTGCAATAATCATCAAATCAGGCAATCGTGCCATGGTACCATCTTCGTTCATGATTTCTACCAACACACCAGCTGGCTCAAAACCAGCTAAACGCGCAATATCTATCGTGGCTTCGGTATGACCTGTTCTTCGAAGCACACCTTCACGTTTTGCTTTTAATGGGAAAATATGCCCTGGTCTACCTAAATCTTCAGGTTTAGTATTGGGATCAATCAATGCCTGAACCGTTTTAGCACGATCGTAAGTAGATATTCCAGTTGTACAACCATGGCCTATCAAATCTACCGAAACTGTAAATGGAGTTTGGTGTAAAACCGTATTGTTTTGAACCATCAAATCCAATTTTAGGTCGACACAAATATCTTCAATTAAAGGAGCACAAATTAAGCCACGTCCATACTTCGACATAAAATTAATTACCTCTGGCGTTACATTTCTTGCTGCTGTAATAAAATCGCCTTCATTCTCGCGATCCTCATCATCAACCACAATAATAATTTTACCTGCTTGGATGTCCGCTAGCGCCTCGTCTATCGTATTTAAATTAAATTCCATTTCTTGTATTTCTGGTGCAAAGTTACAACCTTTAAATGCAAGTTTTAGCGATAAATATCATTAGGAAGTAAGGATTAATTCGATTGCTCGATCTTAGCTGCACGCCCCATGCCGCTTACCTTCTTAAAAAGGCTAACTATAAGTTGCTTATAGTAATCAATATCAAATATCGCAGAGTCAACCGTAGCTTTATACGTTAGAAATGCGCCCAAAGGAGTTAAAACAATCACCGCCATCCACATGCCAAATACATGATGCAATGCCCCTTCCTTTACTGATTTTTCTGCTACAGTTGAGATAATATGATAAACTAAAAAGAAAACTACCGCAATAACCACTGGTAGTCCTAGCCCACCCTTTCTGATAATGGCACCCAGTGGTGCGCCAATAAAGAACAACAACAAACAGGATACAGCAAGTGTAAACTTTCTTTGAAACTCAATATCCGATTTTAATATTTCTTTTTGTTTTAGGTCATATTCAATCATTCGATTATTTATCACCTGTTGTAACGTTAAAGTTTGATCGATAGCATTTTGAATTGTTGTTGCTCTATCTTTTTTTGGTATAGCGTTTATAACATCGCCATTTATGCGCTTTGCAACTGACTTTATTTTTGTGTAACCTTTAACGTAATTATTTTGCTTATAGTAGCTGCTAGCATTCAATTTTGTAACCTTATTTAAGCTATCTATTGTTTTATTTAGTGAATCAGCTCGTTTAACCAATCCTTTCAGGTTTAGCATGGGTGCATTATCATTAAATTTTCCCTCTTCTGTTCGGTTAAAGTCGGTAAAACTCGAAAAGTCTAATTTAACCTCTGTTTCTTTAAACCGCATTCGAGTAAGTGCCTGACGGGGATTATAAGCTGCACTCCCATTCCCTTTCGACTCTTCATACCTTACGCCATCAGCTAGTTTTAGGATCATCACATTCCCGTCTTCGGTTTTGATCATTCTACCCTTTTTTGCTAAAATTAGGGTAGGAACCCCACTTACATTGGTATGATCATAAATCATGATTCCGAAAAGAGAATCAGGATTCATAATTCCTTTACTTTCAACCTTTATGGCATAATTAGAAACACTTGTATTGAAAACACCTGGTTTAATTAAGAAAGATAATTTCTTGTTCCTCATGTCGTACAGCAAAGAATAATATTTACTATTTGCCTTAGGAAGCATATAATCCGAAAAAAGAAAAGAGGCAATTGATAGTGAAATTACGATTATAAAAAGCGGCCTCATGGCCTTTTGCAAAGAGATACCTACTGATTTGATGGCTACGAGTTCGTAATTCTCCCCCAGGGTGCCAAAAGTCATGATAGACGACAACAAAATGGCAAGAGGCAATGCCATTGCCACATTTACGGCCGATTGGTACATCATGATTTCCAAGATCGTGTACCACTCAAATCCCTTTCCTATAAATTCGTCAATGTATTTGAATAGGAAAAACATTAAAAGGATAAACATCACAATAAAAAATGTGACGGCAAAAGGCCTAATAAATGATTTAATGAGCAGTAAATGTATCTTTTTCAATATGCAAAGATACGTATTTTAGGCACCTATTACACTCAGGAGATAAGTAATTTGGTTGTCCCAAATTTTTGTTCTTTCGGCACGGGTTTCGTCAGTCGCAAAATCGGTAACGGCCAAAGCAACATCGTTTGTTAACTCATCTTGAACAATCTCCATTTCAAAGTAGCAATGCGGTTCGTCATCCAACCATTTAAACTTAACCAATTTATTTTCTTTGATACTTAGCAACTTAGCCTTCTGAACTTCATCATCCCAAGTGAATGTGTATACCTGATCTCTAAAAATCACATCATCTGCAAACCACTGCGACAAACCATTGGGTTCGCTAATAAAAGTAAATAGTATACGCGGAGATGACCTCAATTCATATTCTAATGTAAATTTTTTCTTTTCTGACATCCTAAAACACGGCTAATCTTAAAAATAATGGACTATTTTTTACTATTTGTTTCTAAAGAAAAGTAATTTATTCTATATTTGCAACTCTTTAAAAAATAGTATTCCACATTTGGATATTATTTTGATTTTGGCGGGGTAGCTCAGTCGGTTAGAGCGCAGGATTCATAACCCTGAGGTCACGAGTTCAACTCTCGTTCCCGCTACACAACAGGAAAGCCTTGAGATTATTTCTTGAGGCTTTTTTGTGTCTGAAACGAGGATTAATCGTCAATGAAATGATTTTCTATATTCAAGGGGCGATAATTTTGTTTTGCTTTTAAAAAGTTTATTAAATGACTGAGGATATTCAAAACCCAACTGATAAGCAATTTCGCTAACTGTTAAATTTGTTGTCGTTAAGATATTTTTTGCGCTTTCTACCAATTTGTTATGAATGTGTTGTTGGGTATTTTGCCCTGTTACCGTTCGTAACATATCACTTAAATAGCCAGCAGATAGATTTAATTCACGAGCCAAACCATTTACAGTGGGTAATCCCATTTCTGTTTTTTCATCAAAATAACTAGCTAAAATAATTTCAAATCTCGTAAGCAAATCAGTATTTACCATTTTTCTGGTAACGAATTGCCTATTATAGAATCGATTGCAATAGTTTAACAATAATTCAAGATTCGAAACAATTACATCCTGACTGTAAACATCAGTATTTGCTTGATATTCTTGTTCAATATTTCTTATTAAATTTTCAATCTTATTTTCTTCCTTTTCTGAAAGATGTAATGCTTCATTTGCCTCGTAAGAAAAGAAACCATACTTTTTAATGGTCTTTCCTAAAGCATAATTTCTTATCAAATCTGGGTGAAACATTAAAGACCAACCATCTTTATTTCTATTTTCATCTTGGTCTACAGCGATCACTTGATTGGGCGAAACAAAAGACATCGTTCCTTCATCAAAATCATAATAATTTTTCCCATATTTCATTTGCCCTTGAAAACTCTTTTTGATAGAAATATTATAAAAATTTAGAATTAAACTTTCATTTTTCGCCTCAGATATTGTTGTAATATCGTTATGATTAATCAATGTAATTAGCGGATGTAAAGGTTTTGGTAAAGACATTAATCGATGCAATTCAGAAACCGAATTAATTACTTTGATCGTTTTTTTTTCAATTTTCATTTGGTCAAAAAGTCAAGTCCCGAACCTCTATCCATAGTCATTAATTCTATTACGTTTCCTGGGTACTCTTTTGTTAATTGGCTAACTTCATCCAATTGTTTCAATTCATCAGCAGTAAAAGTAACATTTACAGACTTTAAATTATCGTGCAATTGATATATTTTAGTTGCACCAATAATAATGCTCGTTACACTTGGTTGATGCAATAGCCAAGCCAATGCCAACTGTGAAACAGAAACCCCCTTTTGTTCTGCCATTGGATAAAGTACATCTAATACATTATACGCTCTCTCTTCGTTAAAAGGTGGAAAAGGAAATTTGTTTAAACGACCTTCTACGCTTTGCAAGTCTCTTTTATATTTACCTGTAAGTAAGCCTCCACTTAATGGACTCCAAACCAGTAAGCCCAATTTTTGATCTGATATTAGTGGAATAATTTCTCTCTCTATGTCTCTTGTATCAAGCGTATAATTGGCTTGCACAGCTGAAAATGTATTAAGATAATTATGATTTGAAAAGGCTAAACCTTTCATTAAATGCCAAGCCGCAATATTTGCTGCTCCAAAATATCTTATTTTTCCACTGCGCACCAAATCGTCTAAAGTTCTAATCGTTTCTTCAATAGGCGTAAGTGGGTCGGAAGTATGAATTTGATATAAATCGATATAATCTGTTTTTAATCTTTTCAAACTACTTTCTACTTCTTGAATGATGTGCTTACGAGAAAGCCCTCGATCGTTTTCCCCTTTACCCATTGAACCCCTTACTTTGGTTGCCAGTACTAAATCATCTCTTTTTAAAGCGAGATTTTTAATCGCCTTTCCAATCATTTCTTCTGATAAACCCTCAGAATAAATATTAGCAGTATCAATAAAGTTTACACCTACGTCAATTACCGTCTTAATTTGTTCATCCACTTCGTTTTGATCTA
The DNA here is from genome assembly GCA_014377775.1 of Pedobacter sp. Lineage (GTDB taxonomy): Bacteria > Bacteroidota > Bacteroidia > Sphingobacteriales > Sphingobacteriaceae > Pedobacter. The sequence goes on from JACMOW010000069.1 coordinate 12,971, forward strand.
AATTACCCATATAGCCAAAAAATCCCTTTCCCCCATAATTCATAGTGCCTAAACAAAGCATTGAAACTTTTAACCCTGTACTTCCTAAAATTCTGTATTTCATTTTTCTTTTTATTTGTGAAACACAAAGATCAGGAGCAGTTAAAGTTTAAATGTTTCCAAAACAGTGGTTATTGTATCCAAATTGAGTATTAAAAAATTTATTTGTTACCACACCATTAATACTAAAGGTGTGAATTTTAAGCTAACTATATTATTCATAGAGCTAGCAAGAATAGCTGCCAACAAAACCAAACTTATGGTGTTAAACATTTATTTATAATACAATTGGCAATGTTCACTTTTCGTACTCCTGTAAATAAACCAGTAAATCATCGGCCTTCTATTCAAAAGAAAGATGTTATTGAAGAGATAATGATTCTTGGGTTAAGGCAAAGTGATGCTAAAGCAATCGATCAATTGTATAAAATGTACGCCCCGGCTTTATTTGGAATCATTAAGCGTATTGTAAAGTTCGACGAAATTGCCGAAGACGTACTACAAGATACCTTTGTTAAAATTTGGAAATCTATCCGGCTCTATGATTCTTCAAAGGGTAGACTTTTTACCTGGATGGCCAATCTTGCAAAAAACTTAGCCATTGATCAGATAAGGAGTAAATCTGCTAACAACACTTCAAAAACTGATGATCTTTTTAACACTGCTACAGAAATCATCGATCACAAAGCTCATTTTCATTTAAACACAGATGCAATAGGCATTAAAAACCTGCTTACCTCCTTAAAATCAGATCAAAAGCTAATTATTGACCTGATCTATTTTCAGGGATATACACATGTTCAAACTGCTGAAATATTAAGTATTCCACTCGGCAGTATTAAAACTAAACTTCGATTATCAATTTTATCTTTAAGAAAGCATTTTAAGGAAATAAAGTTTACGGCCGAATCAGATTAGTTCAGAAAACTACCATCTCCCCTGCGCTGGGGCTGTAGATTATTACGCCCTTTTGCTCCACTCCATTTCTGCAAACGCATACTTACTCTCAACATAAAATAACGACTTAATGCATTTGTTTTTGTATCCGTAATTCCATTGTCAGAAATTTCTCTATTTACAAAATTATTTTGGTTCAAAATATCAAATGACTGGAAAGTAACCGTAGCTCTCCTTTTCCACATCTCCTTTTGTATATAACTATTAATTACAAATGGATTATTTGTTACATTAGCATTAATACCACTTACATAGTTTTTACTTGCACTATAGCCAAAAATTAATGTTTTCCACATATAAAACTTACCATCAACGCTCAGCGCAAGTGTATTGGTTTTACTGTCTATTGAACTTGGTAGGGTATTATCTGATTTGGTAATGGTATAAGATATATACGGGTTAACCTCTAACCACTCGTTCGGATTAATTCGGGGGCCAAACCGTTCACTCATGTTCCAAGTTTTAGTGGTATTGACGACATTATTACTCATAGAGAGCCCATTGCTGAAAATCACATTTCCGCTTAGCGATAAATTGTACTTCCGATCATCTAACTGCTTACTAATTGAGTAATTTCCGTTAACACGATAAACTCCATTTATATTTACATAACGTGTTTCATTTTTTAAGCTGCTGTAAGAGTCGGCAATTTGAACTACGTTACGAACAACAGCATTATCTGTAAAACTAGCTGTCAAATTAACCGAATAATTTAACTTAGAATTAGCGATGTAGTTATTGTAATTGGTATTGATGGAATGGTTAAACGTAACTTTCAGGTTCGGATTACCAACAATTGGATTTTGTGGATTTGAAACATCACGCACCGGTTGTATCTGATCAAAAGTTGGTTCCTGTGCATTCCCGGAGTAGCTAATTTGAACGCTGTGTTGCCTAGACCATAAATATTGAAATCTTGCAATTGGAATTAAATTAAAACTACTTCTACTGGTACTTGTGCCTAAGCTTACTTTGGTTCCTTTCAATAATCCTGGAACTGCAGTAATTCCTAAAGAAAATTTTACTTTTGAAGTATTCGATAAGCCGTAACGATAATTTACTGCTAATCGAGTTTGTGTAAACGAATAATTGTAAATATTACTCAATGAGTCTACCATTTGGCGATTATTTAATGCATTGATATTACTTGTCGTTGCCGTATTGTCATAACCATTAAAATTCATCTGACCATTAAACTCCAGTTGTGTATTTGCAGATAATGGCTCTGCGAAAGTAATACTAGCTCTGTAATTTTTCGTTAAGTTTTCACGCTGAACCAATCGGTGTATTAACGAATCTTTTAATACCAGATCACTGTTTTTTTTGTAGTAGATAATATTTGCATTTTGCTCTTGTTCAAGATCTTGATTATTATTGTTAAGACTCAATTGAAAAGAGAAATTTCTTCTAGGCTTGGCAAAAATGTGCTGATAAAATACTGTTGCACCAAGTGTTGGCCTGACATTCGTATTCAAGCTATTACTTTTTTGGTCTTGGTGAATTAAACCCGTTTGCATAATTGACGAAAGGCTAGAACTTGCTGTTGATTGATAGGTAACTGTAGGGCTTACCCTCAAAAAATTATTACTATCTAAGTCGGCTTCTACCTCAAAACTAAAATTATGACTTTTTGTATTGTTGTCGCTCGAACTTTCATTTACTGCATTGGTAGTGCCTAATGAGCTAAAAATTTGTGAAATACTACTGTTTAATGAATTTCTATTGTTAAACGTGTAACGATAATTGGTATTGATTTTCACCCCTTTGCCCAATTGATCTCGAAATGAGAAAGAAGAATTTCCTGTGTTTGTTGTGCCGCCGGTTGCTCCTCCAGACCCACTTGTGTTACCCCTGCCTTGCTGCGCATTGCCTCCTTGTCCGCCTCTTCCACCACCACCACCATTTCCACCTGCATCAACGCCATTACTACCGCTACTAGTTACTCCATTTACAGTATTATTTATTTGAGCATTTACACCAATGGTTTGGTTTTTATTAAGTCGAGTACCAAAAACAGAACCTTCATATCTTTCATTATTGCCTGCTCCTGCACGGATATTAGCCGTGTTACCTACTGATTTATCCGCTCGAGTTACAATATTTAATATTTTTTCTGGGTCACCATCCTTAATTCCTGTTCTTGCCGCCTGATCACCATAATCGTCAACCATTTGTATTTTATCTACAATTTCGGCTGGCAAATTTTGTATTGCCGTTGCCACATCACCACCTAAATAGGTTTTACCATTAATTTTTGCTTTAGTAACTGCAGTACCTTGATGGATTAGCGACCCATCCGTACCTACTTCCATCCCTTCCATCTTTTTCAATAATTCATCAACTGTTGCATTTTCTCTTACAATGTAGTCGCTCGCCCTGTACTCAACCGTATCTGTTTTATAGGTTATGGATGGAGTGCCGTTAATTATAACTTCATTTAAGGTGTTTGCTGGCGCCTCCTTTAAGATAATTGGATCCATTACTATTCTAGGCACAGCATCATTTTGTTTAAATTTTGCAACTATTGGTTTGAAACCTAAACTACTTATAGCAAGTGTATAGCTTGCCGACTTAACATTTTTAAAAACAAAGATACCATCCCCATTGGTAACGGCTACCAACGTATCCTTTTCTGATGATAAACGAACTGCTACACCTGAGATACCAAAATCTACGGAATCCCTTACAATTCCACTGATTTCTCTTATGGGCAGAGGAGGAGGAACCCTTACAACAGTCCTTTGAGGTGTTTGTGCATATGCAATAGAGGTTAAAAGTAACAGCAAACTAAAAAGAGTAATCAATTTTGCAATGCTTACTGCACGAAGGTATAATTGGAAAAATTTCATAATGAGCGGCTCATAGGTTAATTTACTAAGGATTACTTTTTAATTAACGTGTATTTACCCCAAAAATCAGTCGGGCTCATTATATCTTGGATGTTATTACTGCCTCCACCATTAGCTACTCTAGCTCTACCTCCGCCGCCGGCGCTATTATTTCCAGCACCTCCTACATTACCAAATCCATTTATTACTAAACCATTTACCTTTAGTTGATAGGCAAATTCTTTCGGCTTGTCTGTTGAGAGTTCAAGCAAGCTCAAGGGGATAGCCAATTCATAAATCATGGCTCCCTTTGCATCAAATAATGCAACAGCTTTCACACCATACTCGTTATAAATTGAAATTAAGGTATCTGAAATACTTTTAAAGCCCGAAATTTTAATTTCCTTTACAGTTCCTAGTTGTGTTTTATGATTAACTAAACTAGCCGAATCACGCTGTGCAGTAGTTAATTGAGTTCTATTCTGTCCACCGCCGTTACCAAAACCTACCCTCGCTTGCCCTTGTCTACCTTGATTACGCGCCGCTCTTTTTACTAAAGGATAGGTGATACTGAAGGCTTCCTTTTCTCTTTTCTTACCTTCAAGGTTGATGTTAAATGTAATACCACCTAACATTATTTTATTAATATTGGCAGCACCAATTCCCTTTATAACAAGATATAAGTTCTTATCATCATTTGCTAAACTATATAACAATGACGTTCTTTTATTATCTGCCGCAAATGTATCGCCCCACTCACTAGCTTTACCATCTATCCTAACATTAACTGGAGCATTTAAGGCCATTGCTTGAATGTCTGGCATTTTCTGCGCCTTGAGGCTAATGTTCAGAAAAATCAATAAAAAGGTGAAGTAAATATTTTTCATCTTGTGGTTCATAACTTGTGAGTGTTTTAAATAGACTTAATAGAATACCAATAGCTTAATTGCACATTAAAACATCACCAATTTGTTACTATGGCCTGTTAAAAAAAAATCCCCAAGCGTATGCTCAGAGATTTTCCATTTTATGATATTAAACCTAGTTCGCTCGAATGTAAGTTTCGGCTAACAATAAAGCGTTATAGGCATTTATAATACCTCCACTAACACAAATATCGGAAAAAGAAGCACGAACATTTTCACCCTTGCCATTTTTATATTTCACTTTATGATCTACCTTTGCTACCGACCTTATAATAATATCTCGCACTTGTGATGCTTTTAGCGACGGGTAGTAACTTAAAATTAATGCCGACAATCCTGAAACAACAGGAGCAGCCATACTCGTTCCATCAAATTCTTCATACTTTGAGTTTGGAACTGTAGAATTAATCATATAACCTGGCGCAAAAACATCAACATTATATTTTCCATAATTAGAAAAGGAAGCCTTTAGTTCATCGTTATCTTTGTATGCGCTTGCCCCAACTTCTATCCAATTATTGGCATGTGGAAGTTTAAATTTTGCTGTATCAACAACTATAATTGGCACTCTTTCTCTCATTCCCCGATCGCCATAACCATTACCATAAGGTGACGTTTGGTTCTCTACTTTTTTTGGAGGTATAAAGCCTAGTATTTCTCGTTTTGATTTAATTTTTCTATATGCTTCAGCTTCGGGGCTATCGAAATATTTATTGGGATAGTTTTCTACTTCGTCATTATCGCTATTGTCGTTGCCTGCTGCATGCACTAAAAGCACATCTTTAGATTCAGCATATTTTACAGCCTCATCTACCGCTTTTTTATCCCATTTAAAACCCTTACCAAAACTCATATTAATTACTCTGGCACCGTTGTCTACAGCATAGCGAATTCCATTTGCTACATCCTTATCTCTTTCATCTCCTTGTGGCACCACGCGAATAGACATAATGCTTACATGATTAGCTACACCCAATATGCCCAATTTATTAGCCCTGTTAGCGCCAATAATACCCGAAACATGAGTTCCATGATCAGCATCAGGTCCTGTTACATCGTTATTGCCATAAATTCTTTGAGCTGAATTGGAATAGTCATCTCCAACCATTTCTGCTCTTTCGTCATATTGTTCATTAAGATTATATTTTAACATCGTTTCAAGCTCCTTATAACCTTTTTTTATGCTGTTATAAAATTTTTCAATCCCACCTTCGTCCTTTGATCCCTTTCTAATAATCTTTTTAACTTGTTCCTCCAATTCATCGTCGGCTTTGTACCGATCTATATCTTCTAAAGAAGGTATTTCCTTCATATTTGTAAAGGCAACCGTGTCTAAAACCTTTTTTATTGCAATGTAAATTGGGAATGTCTGACTTGCTTCGTCGTACTTTTTACCAAATTCAGCTTCTGCACGTTTATAAATTTTAAATTCCGCCTTATCTGCACTATCTAAAACCGTAGTCATGATGGTCGATTTAAACTTAGGTTTAAATTTTTTCAAAATTCTAACCAATTCCATGTTATCATAGGTTAGATTCCCTTTTTTTGAACCTATAAAATTCCAGCCATGAATATCATCAATATATCCATTACCATCGTCGTCGATGCCATTCCCAGGAATTTCTTTAGCGTTTGTCCACAGCACATCTTTTAAATCTTCGTGTTTAATGTCTGTACCTCCATCAATAACTGCAACTATTATCTTAGCTTTTGGCTTTTTGTTAATCAGCAGTTCATTGTAAGCCTTTTCGGTACTTATACCGAAATAGCCGCTTGTGGCAAGATCGAGATTAAACCAATTCTTTGGTAAGATTACATTTTTATCTTGTGCAAAAACGCTAGCGTTTAGTGCAATAAAAAATGTTAGAAATATATAAATCTTAATTTTCATGTGTTCAATTGTACTTAAAATATTAACGTAATTTACAAAAATACGGTTTTAAAAATCACGCTTTTAAAGTTAAGGCACTTTTAACAAAATTTAACATGGGGCTGAGTTTTTTTATAAAAAAGAAGCCCCGTAACTTTCGTTACGGGGCTCTTTAAGATTTGGCGCCGACCTACTCTCCCACATGTTACTGCAGTACCATCGGCTCTGGCGGGCTTAACTTCTCTGTTCGGAATGGGAAGAGGTGGAC
>JACMOW010000070.1 GCA_014377775.1 Pedobacter sp.
CCGCTAAACATAGAAAATATTGATACCGACCAGATTATACCTGCGCGATTTTTAAAGGCCACAACGCGGGAAGGATTTGGTGAAAATTTATTCTGCGATTGGCGATACGACGAAAACCGTACACCTAAAAAAGATTTTATTTTAAACGATAAAAGCTATGGTGGAAAAATTCTCGTAGCTGGCAAGAATTTTGGCTGTGGAAGCAGTAGAGAGCATGCCGCATGGGCGATACAAGACGCCGGTTTTGATGTGGTAGTGAGTAGTTTCTTTGCCGATATTTTTAAAGAAAATGCACTGAACAATGGCTTATTACCTGTTCAAGTGAGTGAAGAATTCTTATTAAAAATGTTTGAAGTAATAGCTAAAGATCACCATACAGAAGTTGAGGTGGATTTAGAGAAACAAACCATCACCATGCTGGGTACTAGGAAACAAGAAAGTTTCCAAATTAACCCATACAAAAAATCGTGCTTAATTAAGGGTTACGATGATATCGATTTCATTTTAAATCAAAAAGAATTAATCGAGGCGTTCGAAAAAAGGTAAAAGTAACGATAAGTGAGCAAAGATTTAAGACCAAAGCAGAAAGTGGAAAATATATGAAAGAAAGTTTCGTCATTATACAAAATTTAAATCTAAAGTATTCTCAAAAAGAGGTGTTAAAGGATTTGAATTGGACTATAAATCATGGCGAAAATTGGTTATTGAGCGGAATTAGTGGAAGTGGTAAAACTTCTTTGGCCAAAATTATTATTGAAAAGCAAAATGCAACTGGCGATGTAAAAATTAACTTCGACAAAAACAGCAGTTTACCTCATCAAGCCTTATACGTAGAGAGTTGGTATACGTTTAAAAACTTAGAAGGAGCTGCAAACTTCTATTATCAACAACGGTATACAAGTCAACAAGCCAAAGAGATTATAACTGTTTATGCAGAATTAGATGCATATGGCAAAGAAAATGTATTAAAAACTGATCGACTGGCGCCCATTCTAGATGCATTTGGGTTTTCAACCTTCTCAAATTCACAGTTAATTGAGTTATCGAGTGGCGAACATAAAAAATTACAATTAGTTAAAGCATTATGGCTAAAGCCCCAATTGTTAATTATTGATCAACCTTACACAGGTTTAGATTCTGCTTCAAGAAAAAACCTTAACATTTTATTGGATAAAATTGCTTCAGAAGGTGTTCAATTTATCTTAATCAGCAACGATACTGATTTACCAAAAACACTTAATCGTTTTGCGGAAATAAGTGACGGAAAATTAATACCACTTAAATCTATCCAGCTCCCAGTACCAATGCAAAAAATACAGTTAAAAAAAATTCCTGATTTTCTAAAAGAAGCGCCTACTTATTCTTCTCAGCAAATCGTTAAAATGGAAGATGTAAACATCAGCTACAGCGAAAAGAAAATTTTAAAAAACATCAACTGGGAAGTTAAAGCTGGCGAAAAATGGCTTTTGCAAGGACATAATGGTTCGGGGAAATCTACACTTTTAAGTTTAATTAATGGTGATCATCCACAATCTTACGCCAATGAACTTTATTTATTTGGAAACAGACGTGGAAGTGGTGAAAGTATATGGGATATTAAACAACACATTGGCCTAATTTCTCCAGAATTTCATTGGTATTTCAACGCTACCTCAACCGTGTGGGAAAGCATTGCCTCTGGTTTTTACGATACTGTTGGTTTATTTCAACATATACCCTATACTAAAAAAGATCAAGTTGACGAATTAATTGAGTATTTCGGACTAACTGAAAATAAAAATGAACAATTAGGCACCCTCCCACTTGGAAAGCAAAGATTAGTGCTGTTGGCTAGAACGCTAATTAAAAATCCAGAATTATTAATATTAGACGAACCTTGTCAAGGCTTAGACCTACAACAAACACAACATTTTAATCAACTAGTTGATGAATTGTGCAGCAATGGAATGACATTAATTTACGTAGGCCATTTCGAATCACAATTACCAACTAGCTTAACCAATCGCCTCGTACTATACCAGGGCGAGGTAATCGCAAATACAAAAGCATACGAACTACAAAAAGAATTAGCATAATGACCAAACACATATTAGTTATTCCTGGAGATGGAATTGGACCAGAAGTTACCCATTGGGGCAAAGCGGCATTGCAACAAATTGCAACAACTTTTAACCACGAATTTTCTTTCGATGAAGCGTTAATGGGTCATGCCGCTATCGAGGCAACTGGTAATCCGCTACCAGACGAAACTTTAGCCAAAGCAAAACAAAGTGATGCCATTTTATTTGGTGCTGTTGGCCATGCTAAATATGATAATGATCCATCTTTAAAAGTAAGACCTGAACAAGGTCTGTTAAAAATTAGAAAAGAACTTGGATTATATGCTAACCTTCGCCCAATTCTTTTATTTGATGAGCTTTTGCACGCTTCGAGTATCAAGCCTATGATTTTAAAAGGAACAGATATTTTGTTCTTTAGAGAGCTAACAGGTGATGTTTATTTTGGAGAAAAAATACGATCCGAAGATCGCAATTCGGCTTCCGATTTAATGATTTATCATAAATACGAAATTGAAAGAATTGCCCACAAAGCATACGAAGCTGCTCGCCAGCGCCGTAAAAAATTATGCTCGGTAGATAAAGCGAATGTATTAGAAAGTTCTCGTTTGTGGAGAGAAACCGTTCAGGAAGTTGCTAAGCAATATCCTGATGTGCAAACAGAACACCTATTTATAGATAATGCAGCCATGCAGTTAATTAAAGATCCAAAACAATTTGATGTGGTTTTAACTGGCAATTTATTTGGGGATATCTTAACGGACGAAGCCTCACAAATTGCAGGCTCGATGGGCATGCTTGCTTCTGCTTCTGTAGGCGATGGCACTGGTTTTTTTGAGCCTATACATGGTTCGGCACACGATATTACTGGAAAAGATTTGGCCAATCCGCTAGCTTCCATACTATCAGTTGCCCTAATGTTAGAAATTGGTTTTGGACTAAAAGACGAAGCAAAAGCAATAGTTAACGCCATTGATAAAGTGCTTAAAGAAGGCTTTAGAACCAATGACATCGCAGATAGCACCACCAATAGATATAAAGTACTTGGAACTGCCGAAATGGGGAAACTCGTTTTAAAATTCTTATCTCAAACCACATTTACAAATTCATAAAAGATGTTACACGACCCAAATAGAGTTTACGTTTTCGACACCACCTTACGCGATGGCGAGCAAGTACCAGGCTGCCAATTATCAACCCCCGAGAAGATAGAAATTGCAAAGGCACTCGAATTACTCGGTGTAGATGTAATTGAAGCAGGCTTCCCTATTTCTAGTCCGGGCGATTTTCAAAGTGTGGTTGAATTGTCTAAAGCGGTAAAAAACCCTATCATCTGCGCCTTAACGAGGGCAAATAGGGGTGATATTGATTCGGCCGTTGCCGCATTACAATATGCCAAGCGCCCTCGAATACATACCGGAATAGGCTCTTCAGACATGCACATTAAGTATAAATTTAACAGCACACGAGAAGAAATTTTAGCACGTGCCGTGGATGCTGTTAAATACGCTAAGAAATCTGTTGAAGACATCGAGTTTTATGCCGAAGATGCGGGCAGGGCCGATGATATGTTTTTAGCGCAGATGGTTGAAGCCGTAATTGCAGCTGGAGCAACGGTTGTAAACATTCCTGATACCAATGGCTATTGCTTACCAGAACAATATGGCGCAAAAATTCTTTACTTAAAAGAAAATGTAAAAAATATAGATCAAGCCATTATCGCCGTACACTGTCATAACGATTTAGGTTTAGCTACCGCGAATACCATTGCAGGTATTGTAAATGGAGCCCGTCAGATTGAATGCACCATTAACGGGATTGGTGAGCGTGCCGGAAATACAGCTTTAGAAGAAGTAGCGATGATTTTGAAAACACATCACTCATTAAACCTTCATACCCATATTAATAGCAAACATTTTAGCGAAATAAGTAGCATGGTTAGTCGCATGATGCGGATGCCAGTACAAGCTAACAAAGCAATTATCGGTAAAAATGCATTTGCACATAGCTCGGGTATTCACCAAGATGGGTTTTTAAAACATCGCGAGAATTATGAAATTATGAACCCAGAAGATGTAGGTTTAAATCAGGCCAACATTATTTTAACTGCGCGAAGTGGTCGCCATGCCCTTAAACATCATTTAGAGCGATTAGGGTATACGATCGATAAGATAAATCTTGACGACGTTTATAACCGATTTTTGGTATTAGCTGATGATAAAAAAGAGATTACAGACGACGATTTGTTGTTTTTAATGAGCGATGGCGAGAAAGATCCCTATAAAAATGGGTATAAATTAAACTTACTTCAAGTAGTTTGTGGTGATCCATTAAGTCCTACGGCAAGCATAAAACTACAACACGATGGAGTAGAAAAAGAAGCCATGGCAATGGGAAATGGCCCAGTAAATGCAACAATAAAGGCAATTACAAGTATTATTGGAAAGGAAATCGACCTCAAAGAATTTACCATCCAAGCCATGCATGGTGGAAGTGACGATGTAAGTAAGGTAAATATGCGTGTAAGCTACGAGGGTAAATCGTACATGGGCTATGGTTTTAGTACCGACATTGTAAAGGCTTCGGCCAATGCCTATTTAGATGCAATTAATAAATTTTTGTAAAGTCCGTAAGTTAGAAAGTCAGAAGGTTTGATTAATCGCTTTATATCTCAATACGCAATACTTATTACCCAATACGAAAAATATGAACCAAAATATCTCAAATACATTCGATTTCTTAGCCGCTGCAGCACGACTAAAGGATACCGTTCTACATACACCGCTTGAATACAACGAACGGCTTTCTGCGAAATATGAAGCCGAAATTTATTTGAAGCGTGAAGACAAGCAAGTTGTTCGCTCTTACAAATTGCGTGGTGCTTATAACATGATTAGTCAAATTCCAGCTAACTTTATTAAAAATGGAGTGGTTTGTGCAAGTGCAGGCAATCACGCACAAGGCGTTGCCTACTCGTGTAAAAAACTAAAGATTAAAGGTACTATTTTCATGCCCGAGATTACGCCAAAGCAAAAAATTAGTCAAACCACCCTATTCGGAAACGGCTGGATCGAAATTATTTTAGTGGGCGATACGTTTGATGATTGTTTGGCGGAAGCCCTACGCTTTACAGCCGAAAACCACATGACTTTTGTTCCACCGTTCGATAATGTACACGTAATTGAAGGGCAAGGAACAGTAGGTGTCGAAGTTTTACAAGATTTGCCCGATACCGAAGTGGTGATTATGCCCATTGGAGGAGGTGGCTTAGCCTCGGGTGCGGGAACCTATTTTAAACAAACCAAGCCAAATATCTTATTAATAGGCGTAGAGCCAGAAGGAGCTCCGTCTATGGATGCCGCCTTTAAGGCTGGCCGACCGATTAAATTAGATCAGATAAACCGATTTATTGATGGCGCAGCTGTTAAATCAGTCGGGCTATTAACCTATCCGATTTGTAGGGAAGTGCTAGACGAGATTTTATTAATCCCCGAAGGAAAGGTATGCACTACGATTTTAAAATTATATAATGAAGAAGCAATTGTTGCCGAGCCTGCCGGCGCATTAGCTGTAGCTTCTTTAGACTTATGTGCAGCAAAAATTAAAGGCAAAAAGGTGGTTTGTATTGTAAGCGGTGGCAATAACGACATTGAGAGGATGCAAGAAATCAAGGAAAAATCATTGCTTTTCGAAGGGCTAAAACATTATTTTATCGTCCGATTTCCGCAGCGACCGGGTGCATTAAAATTATTTGTAAACGAGGTTTTAGGTCCACATGACGATATTACCCGCTTCGAATTCATCAAAAAAACGGAAAGAGAAAGTGGACCAGCATTGGTAGGCATAGAACTTAAAAGTCCAGAAGACTATACTAGTTTAGTGGCACGTATGAAAGCCTTTAAGTTTGATATTATCGAGCTTAATCAGGATCAAACTTTATTTGAATACTTAGTTTAAAACCAACGATCACCCTTATTCACGGTGTTCTATGTTTAAGAAGGTTTACTTATTGATCTTTTTAACCCTGCAAAAGAACAAATCCGCCAATTGCCAATATAATCAATGGGATACAATTAGCACCTACTACGGCTACAAAAAAAATAGTGCGCATAAAAACAATCACAAACTCCATTTGTTTTTACGTCTTATAATTTGGCAAAAGAATTGCATTATAATTTGCAAAACACACACACAACATGAAAAATCTAACCTTACTCATCCTTTGCATCGCCTCACTAGGTTTGGCGTCTTGCAAAAAAGACACTATTATTAACCAAACTACACCAAACAGAACAGTTGTAGTAAATGTAGCCCCAACTGCTTGGACATTAAGCACAGACGGTTTTACCTATTACACCATTTTAAACATTGCCGAAATCGACCAGTTTTCATTAGATAATGAAGCCGTATTGGTTTACATTTCGTACGACAATGGCGCAACGTATTTGCAGATGCCATTTGTATACAATGTTGAGGCTTACAGCACGGTCATTAGTAAAGGAAAAGTCGAAATTGATATTGAGAGCTCCGATTTTCAAAATGCTACTCCAAAAAAACCTACTGCTAACGTTAGGGTTAAAGTAGTTTTAATTGCTGCAGAAAATATCTCTTAAGAAAATTGATTAAAACTCTAAAAAACGACCAATGTTCGCTTGAACATGGTCGTTTTTTTTATGCTCGCCACTATTTAGTTGAAGTGCCCGAATAATAACACCATTACGCTCCAATACGAGTTCATCAAAAAACCCTTTGTAATAAACTTCCTTTACTTCAAATCGTCTGCTGTTCCAACTGCTTTTAACCTCTACCCATTCTGGATAAAAAACAACATGCTGTTTAGCGGTTTTTATCCCAATTTGTTCGGCATCTGCCTGATTTAATACCACTGCATTCCCCAAAATTTTAGCCGTATAAATAGTAGATGGGTACTGATAAGTATTTTCTGGGGTATCATTCTGCAAAAGTTGACCATCCTTAAGGATCAGTAATTGATCAGCTAGAAAAAGACCATCCGCAGGGTCATGCGACACTAAAATAATCGTTAAGCCTGTTTCTTTCGCTAATCGTTTTATATCCGCTCTTAATTGATTTTTAAGTAGAGAGTCGACCTGACTAAAGGGCTCGTCCAATAATAAAATTTTGATATTGCTAATTAACGCTCTGGCAATCGCAACGCGCTGCTGTTCTCCGCCGCTTAATTCGATCACCTTTTTATCTTTCAATTTGGTGATGTGCAAGCGTTCCATCATCTCCATGGTTTTGGATTGCTTTGCGGTAATATCGGTATTTGAAAGCATTGACGCAATATTATCGTATACTTTAGCATAAATGTTTAATGAAAAATCTTGGGTTACCATTTTCATTTCAGGGTGACCAGGAATCAGCTGCTCATCGGGGCCTTTCACCTTGGTACCATTAAATTTAATTTCGCCC
>JACMOW010000071.1 GCA_014377775.1 Pedobacter sp.
TAAGAAGATACTGATATGTTTCATCATTTAGATTAAAAACCTCATCTTTCTATCAACGACTTAGAAACTATAAACAGCTGCCAAAGAGAATTGAGAGGCTGATTTATTAGCTTTTCCGTTGTTTATGAAACTTTGTGCAAAATCTTTATCTCCATCAAAACGAATTTCTGGGATGAAGGTTAATCCGCCAGATTTTATGTTTCCAGATAAAGTGAAAGAAGTTATACTTGCATCAGCAGCTGAACCTACCCCTTTAAATTTAAAACTTTCTCCTCTTACACCTAAGGCAAACCCTGGCGTGAAGGCATATTGAGGATAAACAGCAACACCGGCAAAGCCGCCATTATCGTCAGCAATGCTATAATCGGCAGCATTTAGGCCCAACTTAAATTTCTCGGTAATTTGATATGCTGTTGTTAAGTCGAAAATTGTTCCCGTACCTGGGGCACCTGCCGATTTACCCGACAAAACGTTCAAATAGGCAGTCCATCCTTTAACCGGACTTACCGTTAACTGCGCACCAAAATGAGAAACACCATTAATGTCTTGATAAAGATTCCAATCATTAAATAACCCAGCCATTAAACTTACCTTATCCGAGAATACATAAGAAGCTTTAATTCCAGCATTTTGAAAAGGACCATTGGTGAACAAGTATGATGTTGAGTAATTAAAGTTTGCTGAAGGAGAAATCACTTCATAACCAATAAAAGTTCCCATATAACCTCCTGTCATGCTAAATTTATCGGAAAATGCATAGCTTACATATAGATTTTGAATATGAAAACTATTGGTAGTTTCATCATACGCACCAGCAGCATTAGGAATAGATTGCGCTTGCCCTCTGGGCCCGAATGATAATTCTCCCACAAAGGATGCTTTACCAGTCGTTTTCTTTAGCGCTAGATCGATCATCCCTAATGAAATTGAGTTTTGCTCGTTCGCAAATGAGGTTTTAATGTTACCAATCTTATCAAAATCATATTTAAAGTAAGTATCTACCGATCCAGAGATTTGTAGTGGAGTAGGTGGAGTTTCTTGAGCGATAACAGCTGTAGTTGTAAAACCTAAAACAAGGCAAAAGAGTCTAATTGATTTCATATTTTAAAATGTTGAAATTGTTAATAGATGAATTTTTATTTATTTGGAACTTCTTGTCCCGCAACGATTAGTGTGCCTTGAGAATATTTCTCGTCGTGTTGACTTGCATCTAATCCTTCTTCTTCTTCTTCTGCACTAACTCTAATTGGCTGTACTAAATTGATTAATTTAAAGATGATGAATGACATTACAAAACTAAATACTACCACAATTAAAGCTCCTTTTAATTGCGTAAAAAAGAAGGCTGGATTACCATATAACAAGCCATCAGCACCTGCACCATTTACGGTTTTAGTTGCGAATACACCTGTTAGTAACATACCCACAATACCACCCACACCATGACAAGGGAATACATCTAAAGTATCGTCTAAACTAGTTTTTTGTTTCCAAGAAACAACAAGGTTAGAAACTACCGCAGCGAAAACACCAATAAATATGCTTGATGGAATACTTACCAAACCTGCACCTGGGGTAATGGCCACTAAACCTACTACCGCACCTATACAGAAGCCTAAAACTGAAGGCTTTTTACCTCTGGCAACATCAAAAAACATCCATGATAAACCTGCTGCACCTGCGGCAGTGTTTGTAGTAATGAATGCTGATACTGCTAAAGAATTAGCACCTAACGCTGATCCTGCATTAAAACCGAACCATCCAAACCACAGTAAACCTGTACCTATTAGTACGTAAGGAATATTAGCAGGTGGAACTTCAGCATGATCAAGATGAGATTTTCTACGTTTTAATACCAATGCACCTGCCAATGCAGCCATACCAGCAGAAATATGAACTACAGTACCACCAGCAAAATCTAGAACACCCATTTTGAATAAGAAACCCTCAGGATGCCAAGTCCAATGTGCCAAAGGTGAATAAACAAATATGGCAAATAGCACGATAAATAATATGTACGAGGTAAACTTGATACGTTCTGCTACCGCACCGACAACTAAACCAGGAGTAATAATGGCGAACATTAACTGGAATACTGCGAATAAAGAAAGTGGAATAGTTGGCGCTAAACTCCATGCAGCACCAGAATTTACCCCTTTAAAAAACAGGAAAGTTGTTGGATTACCAATAAACCCACCTATTGTTTCTCCAAAAGCGAGGCTAAAACCTACAACTGTCCACAGTACTGTAATTACGCCAGCTGCAACAACACTTTTAATCATTGTAGAAAGTACATTTTTGCGATGAACCATACCACCATAAAAAAATGCAAGTCCTGGAGTCATTAAAAATACCAATGCTGTAGCGATTAGCACAAACGCAATATCAGGTGCACTGTATTTTCCCTCATCGAAATTAGGAAGTAAAGGAATAAAAAGAGCAAGAATTGCAATTACTAATAATACTGCAAAAGGGGCCCATTGTTTAAATAAAATTTTTGCCATAAATCTTTGTGTTTAGCGTTCTATTTTTGAATAATTATTTAAATTTATGAATTTTTATTCAATAATTGATAATTATTTCAGCAAAAAAGATAATTATTAGAAAATAAATTGAAAATTAACCATTAATTTCAATCAAATAATAGATTATTTATAGAATTATATTAAAAATTAAGCTAATTTTTTAAAATTTTAACATTTTTCAGTTAATTTTTATCATTTTAATAATAAAATTAAAAAAATCAACATAAAATAAATGAAAATAACATTAAAAATTAAATAAATCCATAAACAAGCATAAAACGTATATTTGAACTATGAAGTCATATCATTTAAAATTTCAACAAAATTTACCGCTCTCGCTCTCAGAAGCATGGAATTTTTTCTCTTCGCCGCTAAATCTCGCTAAGATTACACCAAGCGATATGGCATTTAAAGTAACATCTGATTCAAACATGGAGCAGAAAATGTATCCAGGCATGATTATTACCTACAAAGTATCACCAATTACAGGGATTACCTTAAATTGGATGACTGAAATCACGCAAGTAGAACATGAAAAATATTTTATAGATGAGCAACGATTTGGCCCATTTAAATTTTGGCATCATCAGCATCACTTTAAAGCAATAACAAATGGAGTAGAAATGACTGATATTTTAACCTATGGCTTACCACTGGGTTTCATTGGCGAAATTGCACACGGGTTGTTCGTTGCGAATAAACTCAAAGAAACATTTAATTATAGAGAAAAAAAAACAATTGAGTTATTTGGAAGCTATTAATAAGCAGAGCCTTGTACAACTCCCCTACGCTCTATTTCTTTATCCATATAAGTTTGGATGGCAGATTTATTTAATCCCCAGTTGGGCGCAATAAGCAAATCCCAATCTGAAATACCAAATAACCGTTGAATAACAATATCTGGTCTTAGCAAAGGGATTAATTCGCAAAGTAAATCGGTATATTCTTCTAGTGTAAACAATTTAAAGGGGTTTTTCTTATATTTTGCCCCCATAATTGATCCATCCACCACGTGTAAATGATGAAATTTCACAAATTTAATCTGTGGAAAACGATTAATCTCATGGATGTAACCAAGCATCATTTCTCTAGTTTCCCATGGAAAACCAAAAATGGTATGTACGCAGAGGTCGAGTTTTGAGTTTTCGAGTAGCTGTACAGCTTTTACAAATTCTGCGTGACTACAACCTCTATTAATCTGCTCTAGAGTTTCATCGTATATAGACTCCATACCCATTTCAAGGTCTACATCAAAACGATCGGTATAACTTTCTAAGAGTGCAACTTTTTCGGCATCAATACAATCCGGGCGGGTACCCACAGCAAAGCCTACCACATCTTCTGTATTTACCGCTAGCGCCTCATCGTACATCATCTTTAAATAATGTACTGGCGCGTAAGTGTTGGTATTGGGTTGAAAATAAACGATAAACTTATCTGCTTTATAAGAAGTTCTAGCACGCCGCATGCCTTCTGTAAGCTGATCTTTAATGTTTGGGTTTTTTCGTGAAGGTTCTGGGGTAAATGAATCAACATTGCAATAGGTACAACCGCCATAGCCTTTACTTCCATCACGATTGGGGCAGGTAAAACCTCCATCAACAATTACTTTAAATACACGTTGCCCATTGTATTTTTCACGCAGGTGTATTCCGTAACTCTTATATCCTTTAATGCCTAAATCTATTGCCGTTCCCATTTAATTACAAAAATACACAAATAGAGGTAGAATTATTAAAATTATAGGATTTTAAGATCAAATTTGTAAAACATGGCGAAGCTATTAACTCTGTAATCCTATTACTTGCCCTCCTTCGGTTTTGTAACATAATAAACAGGTATTCCCGCTAACATAATTACCACTCCCCAGCCACATGTACTCGTTTTTGTAATTAACAAGGATACGCAAATTGCAGTAGCAGCAATAATATAAACGAAAGGTAATACCGGATAACCAAAAGCACGGTATGGTCGCTCTACATTTGGCATGGTTCTTCTTAGAATGAAAATTCCATAAATAGTAAGAATATAGAAAATGATTACGATAATCATTACATAATCTAGCAAATCCCCATATTTACCAGTTAAACATAAAGCCGATGCCCAAATACATTGTGCCCATAATGCCCAAGCCGGAACACTTGCATCATTTAAATGTGCAGCCTTTTTAAAGAATAATCCATCTTTAGCCATGGTATAGTACACTCTCGAACCTGCCATAATTAATCCGTTATTACAGGCAAAAGTTGAGATCATAATCATAACCGCAATGATAATTGTGCCCGTATTGCCAAAAATATATTGGGCAGCGTCAACAGCTACACGATCTTCCTTGGCAAATGCGATCTCGTTTAGAGGCATCACTGCAACATACATCAAATTCGCCAATACATAGATAACACTTACGATTAGCGTACCTAAAAATAAACTTAATCCAACATTACGCTGTGGATTTTTAATTTCTCCGGCTATAAAAGTTACACCATTCCAAGCATCACTACTAAATAATGAGCCTACCATTGATGCAGCTATTCCAGCAGCCAACGCAGTACCACCAATGCTAACCCATGATGCAGTTGGTGCATCGAACATTTTCGAGTCCCATGCATTTGTCCAGTTCGCATCCCAAACTTCGGTGCTCGCGCCTAGTGTAAACCCAAATATGATTAAGCCAAATAAAGAAAGTATTTTAATGATGGTTAAAAAAGTTTGTAGTGATTTACTATTTTTAACACCACGGCTATTGATATATGTTAGCAATATAATGGTAAAAATGGAAACCAACTGTGCCGCATTTAACTTAAATGAGCCAAGTTCATATAGAATATTTTTTTCACTTACTACAGGAATTAGATACGCTGTAAATTTTGAAAAAGCCACCCCAACAGCCGCTATAGTACCAGTTTGGATAACCGCAAAGAAACTCCACCCATATAAAAAAGCAATCAATTTATTATATGCCTCTTTTAAATAAATGTATTGTCCGCCTGCTTTTGGAAACATCGCACTTAATTCGCCATAACTTACCGCAGCAATCATTGTAATTATTGCTGTGATTACCCAAATTAAAATTAACCATCCTGCAGAGCCAACTTGCCTGGCAATATCGGCACTCACGATAAATATACCAGAGCCAATCATTGAGCCAACAACGAGCATTGTGCCATCGAATAAGCCGAGCGCTCTCTTAAAAGAGCCTTCTTCTTTTTGGTTTTCCATTAGTTTATAGTTTTTTTTTAAATGGTGATGAAGCTATCATGAGCCTATTTATTGCTTTTATTGGTAGGTATGCCCATGATGGTTCCATTTTTTGTTTAATTAGTTTGGTTTTTTAGGTTTATATTGGGCTAATATATATTAAACCACCATGATTTGCAAATCACAAATCACAGTAGCTTCATCGCCATTGAAACGGAGTAGCCTTCTTAAGTAACGATAAAATAAAAGAACGAAAAATAGATATGTACCAATGAAAAATTGTTTAAAAAAAAATAGCCTCAGACAATCCAAAATAGAGATTTTTGAAGAAAGTGAAAAAATGTTAACAATCATTCACATAAAAATTTGATTATTAGCGAAACACGCTTATTTTTGCAACCCTTGTATTATTTTTATTTCACTAAAAAACAACTAAAATATAAATTTGAATATGGAGTTTCTACAAAACAATTTAATCTATTCTATTCCACTATTGGGCTTAATCGGCATTCTGGTTATGGCGGTAAAAAGTGCATGGGTAAATAAACAAGATGCAGGTGATGCAAATATGCAAGAACTTGCTGGCTACATTGCAGATGGCGCAATGGCCTTTTTAAAAGCAGAATGGAAAGTATTAAGCATTTTCGCTGCATTTGCTGCAGCTTTATTAGCCTATTCTGGAACCATTCACGAGATTAACGGAAAAGCAATTCACTCGAGCTGGATCATTTCTATTGCCTTTTTAATTGGCGCTTTTTTCTCAGCACTTGCTGGATACATTGGCATGAAGGCCGCAACAAAAGCAAATGTGCGCACTACACAAGCTGCAAGAACCAGTTTAAAACAGGCTCTAAAAGTAAGTTTTACAGGGGGCACTGTAATGGGTTTAGGTGTTGCTGGCTTAGCTGTTTTAGGCTTAGGTGGATTATTTATTGTTTTCCTTTCTTTATTTGACGTGATTGGCGCAGATGGAACGGTAAGTGTAATAAACATGAAAACAGCCATTGAAGTGTTGACAGGATTCTCATTAGGAGCTGAGTCAATTGCCTTATTTGCTCGTGTTGGCGGTGGTATATATACAAAAGCCGCAGATGTGGGTGCCGATTTAGTTGGTAAAGTTGAAGCTGGCATCCCTGAAGATGATGTTCGTAACCCGGCAACCATTGCCGATAATGTTGGCGATAACGTAGGTGATGTAGCTGGTATGGGTGCCGATTTATTTGGTTCTTATGTAGCTACTATCTTAGCTACTATGGTATTAGGTCAAGAAATTGATGTAAAAGATAATTTCGGCGGGATGTCGCCAATCTTATTACCAATGGTAATTTGCGGATTGGGTATTATATTTTCTATTATCGGAACCTGGTTTGTAACCATTAAAGATGAAAAGTCAAATGTTCAAACTGCCTTAAATTTAGGTAACTGGTCGTCTATTTTAATTACCGCAGTAGCTTCTTTCTTTATTGTAAAATGGATGTTGCCAGCAACAATGAGTTTACGTGGGTATGAATTTTCGAGTATGAATGTGTTTTATGCTATTATTGTTGGTTTAGTAGTGGGTACAATAATGAGTATTGTAACTGAATATTACACCGCAATGGGAAAAGCGCCTGTTAATTCAATTATTCAACAATCTTCAACGGGTCATGCTACCAATATCATTGCTGGTTTAGCGGTAGGTATGAAATCTACAGTTATTCCGATTTTGGTTTTGGCAGGTGGTATTATGGCATCGTATTATTTTGCTGGACTGTATGGTGTAGCCATTGCAGCCGCAGGTATGATGGCAACTACTGCTATGCAGTTAGCAATCGATGCTTTCGGACCTATTGCAGATAATGCAGGTGGTATTGCCGAAATGAGCCAATTACCCCCAGAAGTTCGTGAACGTACAGATAATTTAGACGCAGTTGGTAATACTACTGCTGCAACGGGTAAAGGTTTTGCGATTGCCTCGGCCGCGTTAACTTCATTGGCTTTATTTGCTGCTTTTGTGGGTATTGCAGGTATTTCGGCTATTGATATTTATAAAGCTCCAGTTTTAGCAGGTTTATTTGTTGGCGGTATGATTCCTTTCGTGTTTTCAGCACTATGCATACAGGCGGTTGGTAAAGCGGCGATGGATATGGTGCAAGAAGTTCGCAGACAATTCCGCGAAATTCCAGGCATAATGGAATATAAAGCAAAACCTGAATACGAAAAATGTGTAGCTATTTCTACTGAAGCTTCTATCCGTGAAATGATGTTGCCAGGTGCAATTGCTTTAATTACTCCAGTACTTGTTGGTTTTACTTTAGGCCCTGAGGTTTTGGGTGGATTATTAGCAGGTGTAACCGTATCTGGTGTTTTGATGGGTATTTTCCAATCTAATGCGGGCGGTGCATGGGATAATGCTAAAAAATCATTCGAGAAAGGTGTAGAAATTAATGGAGAAATGTATTATAAAAAGTCTGAACCACATAAAGCTTCAGTAACAGGTGATACTGTAGGTGATCCATTTAAAGATACTTCTGGCCCATCGATGAATATTTTGATCAAATTAATGTCTATCGTTTCTTTAGTTATTGCACCTTATATTGCCATTAGCGCAGCAGATGCAACTCGCTCTACTGAGATAATAAAAGAGGTTCGTATTACTAAAACAATTGACTCTTTAGGTAACCAGAAAGTTGATACGATTAAAAATGAAGTAGACACGATTATAAATCGTTAGTAATTCATAAATGTTACCCAATAAAGGAGGAAAATTTATTAAGTTTGAAATTGAATATTAACTAAACAAAAACTATATATGAGTTTATTTATTAAAAAACCTGTGCAACTGCTACTAGAAGAGGCAGGAGAATCAAGTAAGGGCTTAAAACGTACGTTAAGTGCGGGTGCTTTGGTTGCTTTGGGTATAGGTGCAATTATTGGAGCAGGCTTATTTGTCCGCACGGCTGCAGCTGCAGCCCAAAATGCTGGTCCATCTGTAACCATCGGTTTTATCATTGCTGCAATTGGTTGTGCTTTAGCAGGTTTATGTTATGCTGAATTATCATCGTCTATACCAATCTCTGGTAGTGCATATACCTATACTTATGCTACTATGGGTGAGTTTATGGCTTGGATTATAGGATGGGATTTAGTACTTGAGTATGCGGTAGGTGCTGCAACCGTAGGTATTGCTTGGAGCGAATATTTAAATAAATTATTGGTCGATGTTTTACACGTCTCGCCTATACCCTATCAATGGTGCCATTCTCCTTGGCAAACCCACGCGGATGGTACGGTAGCTGGGATTATGAATTTACCAGCATTATTCATCGTTTCCGTATTAAGTTTATTATTAATTAAAGGAACTTCTGAGTCGGCTTTTGTGAATGGGATTATCGTAATTACAAAAGTGACTATCGTTATTCTAATTATCATTTTAGGATGGGGTTTTGTAAATGCTCAGAACCATGTCCCTTACATTCCAGAAGCATCTACTTACGTAGATCATGCTGGCGTTAGCCATAGTTATGGTGGTATTATGGGCATACTGGGCGCTGCTGGAACCGTATTCTTTGCTTTTATAGGTTTTGATGCCGTAAGTACTGCTGCACAAGAAACAAAAAATCCTAAAACAGCAATGCCAATTGGTATTTTAGGATCATTAGCGGTATGTACTGTATTGTACATCTTATTTGCCCATGTGCTAACTGGAATTGCTCCAGTTGAGTTTTTCAGAACTGAAGGTGGTGAAGCATCAGTTGTAGCTGCGATATCTAAGTTCATGATTGGTTACGGTTGGTTAGCTAAATTGGTAACAGTAGCTATTTTAGCTGGTTTTTCTTCCGTTATTTTAGTGATGCTTTTAGGTCAAAGTCGTGTGTTTTATTCGATGAGTAAAGATGGTTTATTACCTAAAATGTTTAGCGAGTTACACCCTAAATTTCAAACGCCTTACAAAGCGAACTTATTTATTTTAATTCTTGTAGGTGCTTTTGCGGCATTTGTTCCTGGTGATGTAGTTGGCGATATGACAAGTATCGGAACGTTATTTGCATTTATGTTGGTATGTATTGCGGTTATTATCTTAAGAAAAACTAATCCTGAATTACCTCGTCAATTTAAAACTCCATTGGTACCGTTGGTTCCTATTTTGGGTGTTTTAGTGTGTGGCGCTATGATTTTCGGATTGGGTTGGACCAATTGGTTAAGATTAGGCGGTTGGTTAGCCATAGGCTTTGTGATCTATTTTGCTTACAGTCGCAAGAACTCCCATTTAAATAATCCAGAGAAGAAATAATTGCTGGTTAAATTATATAAAGTCCCGAAGTAATTCGGGACTTTTTTGTTGATGTAGCGTTTATGTTTTAATAACTAGAATGCCCTATCTTTACTGAAAATTTAAAAATATGGAGTACTTTCAATTTGATTTCAGCCAAATTTTTTCTACTACAATGGTTTTATTCGCCATTATTGATATTTTAGGTTCTATTCCGATTGTAATTGAGCTAAGAAAGAAAGCAGGCCATATCCAGTCTGAAAAAGCGGCTATTGTGGCCACCATATTGATGATCGTTTTTTTATTTGCTGGTAAAGGCTTATTAAACGTAATTGGGGTTGATGTAGCTTCATTTGCCATTGCAGGCTCTTTTGTGATTTTTGCAATTGCAATGGAAATGGTACTGGGATTAACATTATTTAAAGATGAGGCGCCTGAAACAGTATCTATAGTTCCACTTGCCTTTCCTTTAATTGCTGGAGCAGGTACAATGACTACCCTACTATCTTTAAAAACAGAATATGCCACGCAAAACATCATTGTGGGAATCATCTTGAATATGGTTTTTGTTTACTTTGTATTAAAAAACACAAACAGACTAGAAAAATTATTCGGAAAAACAGGATTAAATATTTTACGTAAAGCCTTTGGTATCATTTTGTTAGCGATAGCAATTAAATTGTTCAGAACGAATACAGGCTTGTAACAATTTTTCGCTTTCTTAATCTAAATATTATCCAAAACCACAAAATGAACAGCTTTGAGCAATTTACATTAATCATTGGCCTATTGGCCGTTCTTTTCGAAGCCGTTAAGCATTTAAAAGATAAAATTAAACAGTGGTTTACTACTGTTTAATAAAACGAGCAACAAACATAGTGTCTGCCTTATCATTATAGCCCTTAATCAGTTCCATTTTCTCAAGCTTTACTGGAAGATTTTCTTCAATATAACGCACTACATCTTCGTTTTCAGCTGTAAAAACCGAACATGTCATATAAATTAAGGGCTTCCCGGGTTTTAGGTATTTAATTACATTCACGGCAAATGCCTTTTGCAGCTTCACATAATTTTCAATTTTATATTTTTCGAAATAATAGAGCATTTCTGGTGTTCGTCCCCATGTTCCCGACCCTGAGCATGGCGCATCTAACAAAATGCCATCAAACTCGTAATCATGAAGAGTTTGATCATTGTTCTGTAAAAGATCGACCATTTTTTTATGGTATTTTTTTATTCCTGCCAACCGAAAACGTTCGTCTAAGTTATTAAGGCTATTTTCTCTAACATCGCTTACCAATAATTCTATATTTGACTCTATATCATGCAGTAAAAGCGATTTTCCGCCAGATGCGGCACAGCAATCCCACCAATAGTCGTACTTTTCGGGTTTAAAATAAGTTCCTGTTTTTTGCGATGATAAATCTTGAACCTGATATAGTCGAGCATCACTAATTACCTCTTCTAATTTGGTTCCATTTGGTAGCGACAATCCATTTTCTATGATTTCATTGAAAGCAATCCCTTTGGCTACCAATTGACTCGTTACCGCTTGAATATGTGTTCCTTTAACTCGAATAAAAAGGTTAGGTTGTATAAAAAATGAGTTTAAAAACTTATCCTTCTCTACAGTTTCCGATAAATGATCGCTTAGCACAAAGATATCTTCTATTTTAAATTTTGGATAGCGCTTTTGTATCAAATCAATTTTTTCAGCCAAAGCAGATGTTATCTGAGGTAGGAATTCTTTCAAATAGGCTTCTACAATTAAACTAGA
>JACMOW010000072.1 GCA_014377775.1 Pedobacter sp.
CAATCGCTAAAATCTAATTTAATAGAAACAGAAAATAACGTTAATAAAATTTTAAACATAAACCAAAAAGCACAGTTTGTAAACTCGGAAGGAACTGTTTACAGTTTTAAAAATATAAATGTCAATATAAATGGTGATGTATTTTGTATTGATAATTTAAGAAATGACGAGACAAAAACCAAAAAGAAACTTTTTAACATGTCTGATATTAAGGCTTTTGATATCAGCCTTAAACAATTTAAAGTGATTTATAAAAACAATATTGAAAGCGGCAAAATCCTCGGCATTAATGTTCGTAATTGGTATGCTCTCAAAAAAGAATTGTATGCCTTAATTTTTATTTGCAGAACCTATTCAGAACAAGACCCAAAATTCAAATGCAATTAACTAAATTACTATGAATCAGCCCAACCGCTTTCAGGACGAAAATCTACTACTTTCGGACTTCTACGATGAGGTTTTGGTAGTCTGTCCGTCGTGTGCTAAAAAAGCAATTGCGAAAGCAAATTTTGAAATAAAAAAAGCCCGGCTATTTTGTCTGAATTGCGGTTATAACAAAGAAGTTGCTACTGCTTTAAATCAAAATGCTTCCATACAAATGCCAGCCAATGCTTTTTTTGATGCTGTGCTGTGGTTGCAGACTTCGTTCAAGAATGAATTATTTTATGCCTATAACATAGCACATTTAAACTATTTAGAACGCTATATTTCGGCAACTTTGCGCGAACACAAAGACAGAAGCCATTTTACGCTTTTGGAAAAACTGCCAAAATTTTATCACGAAGAAAAAAACCGGGAAGGGTTGTTAAAGATTATATTAAAATTGAAAAATAAATAAACCTGTGAAAAAATATTTACTAATTATAACTCTAACATTAATAGGTTTTTCTGTTAATGTAAGTAATATCCGATACCCAGCCCACATTCGCTTGCGTGGTCGTTAAGCATCTATTTAACACATTTTCTACCACTGGTTAGCCGTGAGACGGATTGGTAGTTACTTTGTATCGCTTCCACACAATGCTTTTCCAATACTGCGCTCAAATAATTTTGGCTACTAAAACTTTAGATACTACAATACCTTGCATATTTAATTCCTTGGTTATTCTAAGACTGCCATATCTGCATTTACTAGCTCTATACGCTGTTTCTATGGCTTTTATGAGCAAACTGCGACGTATTCCGCGTTTACCTGGCACGCTATGCAACTATTTATAATAACTACTTTTACTTACTTCTAACACTTGACACATCTTCTCAACAGGTAATATGAGTCGATAATCTTTGATGAATCGAAACCTTACCTGTCGTTCTTGGAGAAGATGCCAAGCGCCTTTTTTAGGATATCTCTTTCTAACTCCGCATCTCGTAATGCTTTTCTTAAAGCGATATTTTCTAATGCTACATCACTTTTAGGAATACTAATTGGTGTAGCATTACCAAACTTACCTAATGCATATTCATGCTTCCATCCACTCAGATTCTTGGCTGGCATACCCAACTCATTGGCTATTTGATTGAAGTTCACCTCGATGATTACTTAATTCTACTACTTTAATCTTAAAATCTCGACTGTAAGTGCGTTTTTCTTGTTCCATAATGTGATTGCAAGCTACTAAAACCACTTATTATATTTGTCCACTCAAAGGTAGAAACTCCAGATTTGATACTAGTAGAACTTTTATATATTACTTTAAGATACTGGCAAAAAAAAGCCTCTAACAATAAATTGTCAGAGGCTAAATAAATATGGCAACTACCTACTCTCCCGGCTTGATGCGAGTACCATCGGCCATGGGGGACTTAACTTCTCTG
>JACMOW010000073.1 GCA_014377775.1 Pedobacter sp.
CTGTTTGTTTATCGGGATACCTTTTCCATTATCGGTAACTGTTATTTTACATTCATGTAATACCAACTGAGCATCGATATGGATAAACCCACCATTCGGAGTAAATTTCACAGCGTTACTAATTAGGTTGCGAACTACCAGTTGAAGCATATCTACATCTGCAACAACTGTTAGGTGAGGCGAAATGTTGTAGTTTAGGGTAATGTCTTTTTTTAACGCCTGCATTTTCTCCATTTTCAATGTGCCTAATAGCACTTTAAGGAGGTTAACTTCTGTCAGATTTACGATTGGTCCTTCCATTTGTGATTTAGACCAGTGTAACAAATTGGAAAGCATTTCAATGGTATTGTTAGTTGTGTTTAGTAAAGATTTTTCTAAAGCGGGTCGCTCTAAACTGTTCACTTCATTATCATTTAATAGAGCGAGATAATTTTGAATATTTATCAACGGTGTACGCAAATCATGTGATATGATGGACATTAGCTTGTTTTTTTCAATGTTGCTTATTTCTAGAGCTGCCGCTTTTTCTTCGGCAGCATTACGCTCTTTATCATAGCCACGCCTGATGAATTTGATGATGATATAAATAACAAAAACAGGTAATGGAAATGCAGTGATGCGGTCAATAAACTGCCCTTTTCCTGCGCTAAAGGGGTGTTTTACTAAAATGGGATAATAATATTCGATAAAATGTAATGCTAAAAAGCATAACAAATACACGATTAGCCATTTAAGGTGTTGGTGATAAGGCGAAATTGCGAATATTATTAATAGATAAGCGGGCCATATTAAGTCGGTAGAACCATTAATGCCCGAATTAGAAAAATAATTTACGGAGAATAGAAGCAATCCGGTAAAGGCAAATATCGTATTACTATGTGTTTTACCACAAAATCTGGAACAATAATATTGATAAGAAAAGAATAAGATAAATATAAATGCAGACAGGGAAGCAACATAAAGGCCTGCGTATAAGTTATAAGGAACATATATAATCGCCAGTACAATTAAACCAATACTTATGGAATGAAATATTCTGCTTTCTATAGAGAATGCATTAGGGCTCCCAATGAGCTCAAACCAAAACCTATTTTTCCTTTTTAAGTATTGATTAATCAAGTTTGGTTTTGGCATAAGATATAAATATTAAAATTACTTGTCACCCAAAATCCCTGTAGATTCGATGCAGATATAAAGATTTAAAGCCATAAAAATCAATGAAGGTAAGGAAAGTAAGAATCCGTCTTTCATTTTTAAACGCACGCCAAAACCAAGTAACATAAGTAAAGCAAGCCCACCAGAGGAGATAATTAAGATGGGTTGAAACATTAAACCTAAAAGCAGGCCAAAGCCACCGAGCAATTGTAAGTATCCAACCAGCTTTCTAAATCTCAGTAAGCCATACCGTTCAAATTCCGTTTTCATAGAAAAGTGAATGAAAAAAGTAGACCCGTAGTATATAAATGAAATGCTCGAAAAGATAATTAATGCTGTTAGCAAAATTAAAGTATTATTATTCCAGAATGAGTACCTGCAACGAATAAAGAAAGTATAAGTAAGATAAATGATGGTACAAATTTAATCCATGGATTTTTAACCTTAATGTGGGCAATTTGCGCACAGATCATCAAAAAAGCCATTAGAACAGCAGGTATAAGAACTAATGATTCATACCATATGCCAGTAACTAGGAGCGTGGAAAGAACAATTTTTGTAGCTCCAACGAAATTCCTTACAAGGTCTGGAATACCATATTGTTTAAATTCTTTAACAATATTTTCGAAACGGGCTATCCAAACAAAGCCAATTGATAGTGCAATTATGATTTGAGCAAAATTAGAAAGGTTGTTCATCTTTTTTTAGGATAGCGCGTGTGTATGAATGTTTAGATTAAAACTAATCTCGATGCATTTTTTTTTATTGCTTAGGATTCTGTTTATTCTTTTGAACAGAAAATAAGGCAACCGCAAAACCGATGTATAAAACCGATACGATAATTGTTAGGACAATTAAGTCTAAGTTTCCCATATTAACTTTGTTTTTTCAGGTTAAGGTAAATCAGTAAACCAATCATTGTAGGTGGCCAAAGTCCTATAAATATTGCTCGATCATGATCTTTCAAAACAATATAATAATATTCAGAAATAAATATTATAGCTACAATAAGCGTTAAAATAGCGAATTCAATTTTTGAAATTTTTTTCATTACTTTTTGATTGTATTTAAATTAATATGTAATTATAGTGAATAATCATTAGACTTTTAAGTCAATGCGGAAAATATATATGTTGATTTAATTGATCATTAATTAAAGTATAGAAATGAGCTATCTTAAACTCCCAATAAAATGGCTTTAAAGATTTTTTATCTGAAAGATTTGCCTAATAAAGCATGTAGGAAAGCCTAATTCCTAATTGGTGCTGCTCATAAGATGGACTAAAACTAAGATTCTGATGATGTCCATCAATTAATCTTTTTAAATGGGGATAAACAAGGTAACCGAGCTTTGTGGAAGCAATTCCAAATCCTGCACCTGCCAACACATCACTGAACCAATGTTTGTTGTTGTATAATCTTAATGTCCCAGTTGCAGCTGCAACGAAATATCCGGCATAGCCGATCCAAGGAGATTTATATTTAAACTCTTGATACATGAATTCTGCAGCTGCAAAAGCTGATGCCGTATGCCCCGAGGGAAAAGAATTATATCCAGACGTGTCTGGTCGTTGGCGATGTACGCCTCGTTTTACCAAATGTGTCGAAAGTCCCATTATTGCGGATGAGGTCACATACAGCATCGAGGCATCGAACAAGTTATGCCTTCCTTTAATTCCCACAAGGTTTAATCCGTAAACAGCAAGTGCTGGTGCGAATTGTGCATAATCATCAACATGGTAAGCAAATTTTGGGTGGTCTTCTTGTAGTTCGGCTTTCGTACTAAGGTCGAGTTCTTTTAATGCGCCATGGCTGTAAACTGTTGAAAAACCATAACTAATCAAAGCTATTGGCGCAATAAAATGTCCAAATTTAAATTTCTCCGGCTTGATTTCTTCTTTAATATTTTTAATAGCTATGGGATTTAACCTAGCGTTTGAAGTCGTATCCTGCTGCTGTGCAAAA
>JACMOW010000074.1 GCA_014377775.1 Pedobacter sp.
AACTTAATCGTTAAGTAAATTGAGTGTTAAAGTAAAAGAGTTATCTAAAAATTTCGGAGATCATAAGGCAGTTGATTCTATTAGTTTTGAAGCAAAGGCTGGAAGGATTTTAGGTTTTTTAGGTCCCAATGGCGCGGGTAAATCTACCACCATGCGCATGCTCACTGGTTATTTAAACCCAACATCAGGTAAGGTTGAAATGGATGGTAAATTAATTACCACAAAAGCCACTAATGTTAAAAAAGAGATTGGTTATTTGCCCGAAAATACGCCGCTTTATACTGATATGTATGTTAAGGAATTTTTGAACTTTGTTGGGGAAACTTACGGACTTAAAAACTTAACCGAAAAGGTTAATGAGGTAATAAAACAAGTTGGTTTAACGCCAGAGCAACATAAAAAAATTGGGCTGCTCTCTAAGGGGTATAAGCAGCGGGTGGGTATTGCCCAAGCCATTATTCACAACCCGAAAGTTTTAATTTTAGACGAACCTACATCAGGTTTAGATCCCAATCAATTGGCCGATATACGTACGTTGATAAGAGAATTGGGAAGAGATAAAATTATTATTATCTCTTCCCATATTATGCAAGAAGTAGAAGCAGTATGTGATGATGTAATTATAATTAATAAGGGAAAAATTGTAGCGAATGACTCACTTTTATCGTTAAAGGAGAAATATGCGCCACAGTCGCTCGAAGAAATCTTCAAAAAACTGACCGACAATTAATATGTATTTAAAAAGTTTAAAAATTTTCTCGTTACTTCTATTCGTTGCTTTAGTGGCTAATGCACAACGTTCGAATATTATTATTGGTCCTGAAATAAATTTACCTTCTGGTAATTCTACCAACCAAAGTCCGATTGGCTATGGCGGCTATTTAAAAGGAGAGGTTGGCCTTTCGCAAAAATTTTCGGTAACTGGTAGCGTTGGGATAGCGAGTTTCTTAGGTAAAAAATTTCTAAATAATAGAGCCGAAACGCTGTCATATTTACCATTAAAAGTAGGTTTGAAATACTATACTGATAAAGATTTTTATTTTGAGGGACAATCAGGCGCATCACTCCAAATGAATAGGGATACTAAAGCCGCTTTTGCAGGTTCACTAGGCGCAGGTACTTTTATAAAAAATAGAAAAAATAGTAACCAGTTAGATATTGGATTGAGATATGAGGGCTGGAGGAGCTCCAGATTAATTATCCCAAATGGAACTACAAACACCATCTTTAGTTTTTTTAGTTTAAGAGCAGGATATGCATTTAACCTTTAATTCATTATTATTGTAAACTTTTAACAAAAATTAGATATGAAACACGTAATACTATCACTTTCCTTAATTATAGGAATATTTTTTTCGATAAGCGCACAAGAACAGGCTTCAAAATATAACGTTAGTTTAGGTGGAGAATTTCTATATACACTTGGTAGTGCAGCCGAATTTTATAGTGCCGGATATGGTGCTTCTTTACAGGGAGAGTATAAATTATTACCAAAATTAAGCATTACAGCCTCTGGTGGTTATATTTCACTTTCGGTAAGTAAACTTTACAAAGATATTTTTACACCTTGGAATACAGAACTTAGTAGCAAAATTTTTTATCCTGTTAAAGCAGGACTTAAATATAATTTTCATAAAAATTTCTACGCTGGTGCAGAAGCTGGTGCGGCAATTTCAAAAGACCAGAATGCTAGAGCTAACTCTTTAGCTTATGCTGGAGGCTTGGGCACCACATTCGTTATTTCACCAAAATCTAGTTTAGACATAGGTATAAGATACGAAGCTTGGGCATTAAGTGTTAATAACACGTATTCTTTCGGTGGAATAAGAGCTGCCTACGTGTTCGGTTTTTAACATGTATCCCGTTTTTAAAAGAGAGTTATTTAGCTTTTTAAGTTCACTAATGGCTTATATAACCATTGGTGTTTTTTTATTGGCCTGTGCACTATTATTGTGGTTTTTTCCAGATACCTCAATACTGGATTACGGCTACGCGGAAATGAGTAGTTTCTTTAATTTAACGCCCTTCTTATTTATATTTCTAGTTCCGGCAATTACCATGCGCGCTTTTGCCGAAGAGAGGAAGGAAGGAACGTATGTGTTGCTCGCCACCCGCCCATTAAGCGACTGGCAGATTATACTTGCAAAATATTTTGCATGCGCAGTATTAATGCTATTTGCATTAATTCCCACATTGGTTTATTACTATAGCATATATGAGTTGGGCTTGCCAAAAGGTAATATTGATACTGGAGCCGTTATAGGCTCATACATAGGTTTGTGTTTGCTGGGTGCTGCTTTTGCTGCAATCGGAATATTTGCTTCGTCGGTTACCAACAACCAAGTGGTGGCTTTTGCTATCGCTGTATTCTTATGTTTTTTTGCGTTTAGCGGATTAGAATCAATGAGTAAACAATTTGAATTAAGCAGTTTAGGTTCATTATTGATTAATTTAGGAATTGCCGAGCATTATCAATCTTTGAGTAGAGGTGTTTTAGATACCCGAGATCTGGTGTATTTTGTTTCTCTTATTGTAGTATTTTTAGGCCTCACTAAATGGGTAATAGGAGGAAGAAAATGGTAGGAAAAATGAGTAGATGGATCAAGCCTCTCATGTTTATTATTGCTATCGTTATGTTAAATGTTAGCTCCCAATATTTTTACACCCGTTTCGATTTTACAAAAGAAAAACGATATACTTTAACCCAGCGCACGAAAGACATTCTTCGAGAAGCACCCAAAGACATCACCATAACTGTTTTTTTAGATGGAGAAATGCCATCCGCCTTTAAGCGGCTTAAAAATGCAACCCATGACCTATTGGCCGATTATAAAAGCTACGCTAAAACGAACATAAAACTGATTTATATTGATCCAATCTCGGGCTTAGGAGCTGAAGAGCAAAATAAGGTGCTTACGGATTTAGATGAAATAGGTATTAAACCTGTGGCTGTAAATATTAGAAGTGATGCAGGATTGACGCAAAAAATTATTTTCCCAATGGCATTGGTAGAGATCGATGGTGCGCCAATGGCAGTTAATCTTTTGCAAAAATCTGGCGGACCAGCAACAAATTATGAAGAAAACATCACCAACTCTATTCAAAATCTTGAGTATACCTTTTCTTCTGCCATTAGAACTTTACTTACAGGGCAAATGGCAAGGATTGGGTTTACGGAAGGAAAGGGAGAGCCATCTAATTTACAGTTGTACGATGCGATAACCAGCCTTAGTGCGCGTTTTAATATAGGTAGGGTGGATCTTAAAATAATTAACAAGGAGGGTTTAGATAGCTTGAAATTACTTTTTATTGCTGACCCTAAAGTGCCGTTTACGGAGGCTGAAAAATATAAAATCAATTATTTTGCAATGAAAGGAGGGAGAGTGGTATGGGCAATTGATCAGGTTCGTATTCAACTAGACGATTTGCAGAGTGGAACACCCCGATTAGCCACAAACAGCCAGTTGAACATTGACGATATGCTTTTTGAATATGGGGTACGGATTAACTATAATCTAATTGCCGACATAAATTCTGCACTCATACCGATTTCTTCAGGACCATCGGGGCAAGGCCAAATTCAGCTCGTGCCTTGGTTGTATTATCCTGTTTTGATGCCAGATAGCCTACATAATGTAGTTAAAAATATTGATGGCATTAGAACCGAGTTTGCCAGTACTTTAGATACGATTGCTGTTCCAAATGTAACCAAAAGGGTTATCCTTCATACTTCACCCTATTACAAGGTGTACGATACGCCTAAAATGATGTCACTCCAATTGCTTGAAGAAGAGACCAAGCAAGAAGAGTTTAGTAGACCGCCAAAACCAACTGGCGTTTTGCTCGAAGGTATTTTTAAGTCTGTGTTTTTAAATCGGCCGGTGCCGGATGGAATAACTGAGCAGTATGAAGTGCCCGCAAAAAGTAAGCCTACGAAGATGATTGTGATTGGTGATGGAAATATTTTCACCAATCAGGTAAGTGTATCCGATAATATGCCTTTCCCCTTGGGGTATGACAGGTACTCACAACAGAATTATGGGAATAAGGCATTGCTTTTAAACATTGCCGATTACTTTACAGACGAAAACCCACTCATTGCGCTACGCAACAAAGAAATCACAGTTAGGCTGTTGGATAAGATGTTACTACGAACCGAGAAAACAAAATGGCAAGCAATAAACGCTATTTTTCCACTCTTTTTGTTAATATCGTTTGCAATTTTTCAACATTATTACCGTAAGCATAAGTATACGAAGTAATTTTTATATTTTTGAGAACAGAAAAACCCTACAATGAGATTTATAGTATCAACTTCAACATTATTAAAGCATTTACAAACGGTTAATGGTGCTTCTAGCAGTAGTACTGTTTTGCCCATATTAGAAAATTTTCTGTTCGAAATTAAGGAAGGGAACTTAACCATTTCTGCAACAGATTTGCAAACGAGTATGACTACTTCTTTGCCTGTTGAATCTAAGGAAGAAGGAAGGGTTGCCGTTCCTTCAAGAATATTATTAGAGACACTTAAAACCTTGCCAGATCAGCCGATATCGTTTAATATAGACGATACCTCGTTTTCTATAGAAATTAGTGCAGGCGATGGTAAGTATAAGTTAAGCGGTGAAAATGGGGATGACTTTCCTAAAATTCCAGTAGTTGAAAACGCTTCTTCTGTTAATTTGCCAGCCTCAGTTTTAACTGAAGCCATTACAAAAACAATATTTGCAGTAAGTAATGATGAGCTACGTCCGGCAATGACTGGTGTTTATTGCCAACTTTCGCCACAGCACATTACTTTTGTGGCTACCGATGCACATAAATTGGTGAGGTACCGCCGTATGGATAGCAAGGCTGACAAAGCGTCGTCGTTTATTTTGCCTAAAAAAGCATTAACCTTGCTAAAGGCAGCTTTACCAAGTACAGATGTAAATGTTTCGGTGGATTATAATGCTACCAGTGCCTTCTTTAAGTTTGAAAATATTAATTTGGTTTGTCGCTTAATTGATGAGCGCTATCCTGATTATGAAGCGGTTATACCTGCAAATAACCCTAATAAATTAGTAATTGATAGGGCCTTGTTTTTAAATACCCTACGCAGAGTTGTTATTTTTGCCAATAAAACTACACACCAAGTTCGCTTAAAAATAAGCGGAAGTGAGTTAAATATATCTTCTGAAGATCTAGATTTTGCGAATG
The DNA here is from genome assembly GCA_014377775.1 of Pedobacter sp. Taxonomy (GTDB): domain Bacteria; phylum Bacteroidota; class Bacteroidia; order Sphingobacteriales; family Sphingobacteriaceae; genus Pedobacter. The sequence continues at coordinate 5,200 of JACMOW010000074.1, forward strand.
AGGCACATGAGCGTTTAAGTTGCCAGTACGAAGGCGAAGATTTGGAAATTGGCTTTAATGCTCGTTTTTTAATCGAAATGTTAAACAATTTGAGCGGTGAGGAAGTTACTTTAGAACTTTCTACACCAAATAGAGCTGGTTTGTTAATTCCTCAAACCAATGATGAAAATGAAGATGTTTTAATGTTAGTGATGCCGGTTATGCTTAATAACAGTTATTAGTAGCAAGTAGAAAGACTTTAGTTAAAATTACTTATTATTTACATCAAACTATACCTTTGGAATTCTTCGATCTACTTATTCAACTACTTACTAATACCAAAGAAACATTAGAAGTAATGATGCAGGATTATAAAACCTGGACCTATTTAATTTTATTTATCATTATTTTTGCTGAAACAGGCTTCGTGGTTACTCCATTTTTACCAGGAGATTCGATGTTGTTCGCCGTTGGCGCTTTAGTTGCAGGAGAGGGCACTGGTTTAAACATTTGGTTCATGTTAGTTATTCTTATTTTTGCGGCTATAGCTGGAAATACCTTAAATTACAGACTTGGAAGATATTTTGGAATTCAAGTTTTTAAGGAAAAGAATAAAATACTAAAATTGAAATATTATCATCAAGCCCACGAGTATTTTGAGAAGCATGGCACAAAAGCTATCGTTTTTAGCCGTTTTTTACCGATTTTAAGAACCATTGCCCCTTTTGTTGCAGGTGCTGCAAATATGTCATTCGGTAAATTCACTTACTATAATGTTATTGGTGGCGTAGCTTGGATCACTAGTTTACTATTTGCAGGGTATTTGCTAGGTAAAATTCCATTTGTAGAGCGAAATTTTGAAATTTTAGTTGTAATCATTGCTGTTGGAACCTTTTTGCCAGTAGTTTATGCCGCACTTAAATCTTTATTCAAAACAAAAGATAAGATTGATGATGGTGACTCATTAATTTAATTTTCTCTGCCAATTATTTTGCCTTCTGAAAATTTTTGGTCTTCTAAATCAGCTTGCCTTTTCTCTTCAGCATTTAAATCAATTTTTATTAGGTTTTTTAGTTCTGGCTGCCCAGCATCAATCCAAGCAGAGAACCAAAATGAGCCGATTGCTAAAACAGCAGCGCGCATTCTCTTTTCCACCATACCATTCATTTTAGCTTGATATGCGTTGGAATAGGCTAAAGAATATTGCTTTAATACAGCATTACCTCGTTTGGAAAAACTATATTTCTGGTCGGCCGGAAAGGAGCCGTTTAATTCAGCTTCAAATCGAATTACGGTATCTACCGATCGATTTGATTCTTTTACAATAGCCCAAGCTGCCTTTAAGGGATTTTCTATATACGAAGCTTTTCCAACTACTAAATTGTAGTTTCCTGCAAAAAGTTCTGGTATTCTACTTTCCCAAAAGGCATGGATACCCGATTGATTGGTTAATTGACCATTGTGGTTATGTGTGGTATGCAGAGGCACATGCGCATCGCCAATGTAGTGCCCTAAATCTGCTGAATATTTTAAAATTTTTAACGAATCATGCGCTTTAAAAGCCTTTACTAGGCTGTAATAAGTTCGTTCTATTTGCCAAGGAACAATGCCACTTGTATTTAATTTTTTTTGCCCGTATTTAGTTAGGGCATCGATCCATTTTTCAGGAATACTATCCACATGTGTTTCGTAGTTTTCTACATCTAAATAGTGGCGTGGCGCTTCTAGCGTGTCAATATACCGTCGCTTATCGGCGTCAATTGCATGGCTAATGATATAATTGCTCCCAACTTTATAGAAATTAATCATTTCTATTGGTAAGGTAAATATAGCCAACTGGTTAATGCGTTTATGAGCAAAAAAGCCCCAAGAAGTACAGAATAAAATAGGGATGATTAACAAGCGTAAAATTGTTAATCTTTTCATACCTAAAGATAAGAAAATTTTTGAATTTATAGTTTCTTTGCCTCATTCCAATACACATCCATTTCAGCTAAAGTCATGTCTTGTAATGCTTTCCCTTTTTCTTTAGCCTTACTTTCTAAAAACTGAAAGCGTTTAATGAATTTTTTATTGGTTTTTTCTAAAGCGTTTTCAGGATTGATATCGATAAATCGAGCATAATTAATCAGAGAGAACAGTAAATCTCCAAATTCACCTTCAGCCTTTTCTTTATCGATAGTTTCATTTTCGGCAACGTTAAACTCTGCTTTGAATTCCTGTAGTTCTTCTTCAACTTTCTCCCATACCTGTTCCTTTTTGTCCCAATCGAAACCTACACCCCTAGCTTTTTCTTGAATTCGACTTGCCTTTACTAGGGCAGGCAATGAAGCAGGTACACCACCTAATACTGACTTATTTCCTTCTTTTAATTTAATTTGCTCCCAATTTCTTTTTACATCCTCCTCATTATTTACAATTACATCGCCATAAATATGAGGGTGACGATTAATTAGCTTATCACAAACGCCATTTAACACGTCGGTAATGTCGAAATCATTTGTTTCACTTCCAATGCGTGCATAAAAAACCAAATGCATCATCAGGTCGCCAAGTTCTTTTTTAATTTCATTTAAATCACCTTCCAAAATAGCATCCGATAACTCGTATGTTTCCTCAATAGTAAGATGCCTCAAAGTTTCCATCGTTTGTTTCTTATCCCAAGGGCATTGTGTACGAAGCGTATCTAGTACATTCAATAATCTTAAAAAGGCAGTATCTGGGCTACGCGTTGCTGGTGGAGGAATGTTTAAAGGCATAGTTTATATATTGATTTTGATTTATTCGGCCTCTTCAAGCTTTATATTTTTAGTAATTCGATAGATTTTTCTTTTCCGTGGTATTTTTTCTCCTTCACCTAATAAAATTCCCCAAGGTTTTAGTCCATCTACACTTTCAAATATGATTTTTAGCATAGCGAGATAAGGGATACACAAAAACATACCTGAAATTCCCCAAATCATTTCTCCGATAATGATTCCTATAAAGGCAAAAAGCGCATTAATTTTTACTTTAGACCCTACTACCAGTGGCATTAAAAGATTTCCATCAATTGCGTGTATGCCAATAAAGGCAAAAATTATGAAGATTGCTTTAGCTGCTCCAGCGGTTGCAAAGGTAATTAAAGCACTAATTATCAATGCCATAGAAATTCCTAGATAAGGAATGATATTGAAAATTCCTGTAATTAAGCCTAAAAGAATGGCATATTTTACGCCTAAAAAAGTAAGTGTTAAAATCATTAAAATAGTAACGATGAACATTTGAATGAATAAGCCAGAAACATATTTCCTGATTATTCGCTGAATCTCCTTTACAATTTCAGTAACTTTCATTTTGTGTTCTTCTGCAAAAACTGTGGTTAAAAAGGTAAATAATAATCTTCTATAGTTAAGAATAAAAAAAGTGAACAATAGGGTGAAAGCTAAAAATAATAAGCTTGATGATAAGGTTAAGAGTGTGGAACCAATTACAATTGCACTAGCGGCGAAAGCTTTTTCTGCCCCATCAGTAATATAAATCTGCTGCTTTGTGGTGTTAATATGAAAGGTTTTAGAAATCCAATGTTGGATATCATGAAATGCATTTGTGACTTGCTTTACTAAGAGCGGCCAATCGCTCCATAATTCGGTTAATTGATTAGCTAAGAAATAAATTAAGGCATAAATAATTGCAATCATCATAATTACAGCAGTAATTGAGGATAAACTTCTTTTAAACTTTAATTTAACCTCTAAGAAATTTGCGAGTGGTAATAAAAGAAATGCCATTAATAAAGAGAAAAGTAGCGGAGAGAGCAAATTTTTGCCCAAAACCGCTAAATAGCCAATCATGATCAGCGAAAATAAAACTAAGGCTAATTTTGCAGTAAAGGGTAATCGAATTTCTTTCATGACCTATAATTTAAAATAATGTTCGTTTATATTAGCCTTTTATTGCTCTCAACATTTCTCTTTTTCCTGGTGCACCAGGAAGTTTTTCTATCGTAAAACCGCACTTTTTTACTGCTCTTTTTAAATCGCCAGTAATGGCATAACTTACAAAAACACCGTTTGGCTTTAAAAAACTGCAAACATGCGCAATTATTTCATCTGTCCACATTTCGGGTTGCTGACGAACAGAAAAGGCATCGTAATAAACAAGGTCACACTGTGCTTCACTTTTTACCTCTTCTAGTTTGGAAGGTAAAATCTGCAGACTACAATTGGAAGACAAATTTTGACGTTGATTATAACAATTTTCGTACTTATCAATAAAAGAAGACCATATTATCTGAGGAACATATTTTTCATACCCTGTTTCTTGAATAACCAATTTAGTTAGTGGAAAAGCTTCGATACCAGTATAATTTAATTGGATCAAACTTTCATCACCCTGTGCAAAAGAAAGTAGAAAATTTAGGCCCGTACCAAAACCGACCTCTAAAACATTAATTTCTAATTTTTTTTGCTGCTCAATTACATATTTCAATCCAGCTTCAATAAAAACATGCTTGCTTTCTTGTAAAGCGCCATGTGAAGAATGATAATGCTCTCCAATGGTTTTATTAAATAAAGTATTTGAGCCATCGGCAGTTGGAGTAAGGATATTCATAGATATATTACCACAACCTAATTCGATCTTCGGGCTTTTTATACAATTTATCTCCAGGTTTAACATCAAATGCATTGTACCAGGCATCCATATTAACTGGGGCACCAATTGTTCGGTACGGACCAGGAGAATGTGAGTCGGTTTTAATCAGCTGTGCTGCAGTTTCAGGTAAAATGTTTCCTCTCCAAACTTGTGCCCACGATAAGAAGAAACGCTGATCGGGTGTAAAGCCATCAATTTTTTCATTGCCTTGTCCTTGCTTAGTCATTTTGAATGCAGTATAAGCAGCATTTAATCCCCCCAAATCGCCAATGTTTTCACCCATGGTTAATTTTCCCAATACGTGAATGGTATCTACAACAGTATAAGCGCTAAATTGATCGCCTAGTGCCTTTGTTTTCTCATTAAATTTAGCACGATCTTCATCCGTCCACCAATTTTTAAGATTACCATCTTTATCGTACTGACTACCAGTATCGTCGAAACCATGGCTCATTTCGTGGCCAATTACAGCACCAATACCTCCATAATTTACAGCATCATCGGCATTTGGATCAAAAAAGGGAAATTGTAAAATACCAGCAGGAAAAACAATTTCGTTCATAGTAGGGCTATAAGACGCATTTACAGTGGGTGGTGTCATTCCAAA
>JACMOW010000075.1 GCA_014377775.1 Pedobacter sp.
GGCCAGGTAGTAATTGGCAGTAGGTTTCTTAAACAAATTACTAATGGCGGTGATAACAATGGTACACGGAATAAGAAATTCTACCCACTTGCTCGAAAAACGGATTACATCCAGAACACTTAGCAATAAGGTTAACGAATGACCGATGGTGAAAGCAGTAACTAAAATTAAAACCTGTTTTACATTTTTAGCGGTATATACTGCTACCAGCGCTAAAATAAATAGCTGATGATCTAAAGCATCGATGCTTATAATGTGCAACCAGCCAAGTTTAAAATAGAACAGAAAGTCGGATAGTGCCATAATTCGAAATAGCTTGTTACCTTTGTAGTTAGGTAAATGTAATCCCTTAAAACAAAATGCTAACTATATATTCAAAATTGTTACTTGCTTTACTCTTTTATGCGCCCGTGCATCCATTACATGTGAGTACAACGGAGATAAATTTTAATTTGAAAGAAAAAAGTGTAGAAGTGAGCTGCAGAATTTTTACCGATGATTTTGAGCGTATTTTGGCTAAAAGCTATAAAACCAAAACTGATTTATCGAAAGCTGAGCTACATGAAGCGATGGATGTGCTGGTTAAAAAGTACTTAACCACAAATTTAAAATACTTTGTAAATGGTAAAAGTTTAACTGCAAACTATATTGGTTTCGAAATAGACCATGAAGCTACCATTATTTACCTAGAGATTGAGCAGGTGCCTTCTTTACAGCGCTTAACGCTTACCAATCGTATTTTATATGATCTGTTCGATGATCAGATGAATATTTTACATGTTGAAAATAAGGGGATAAGAAAAAGTGCTAAGGCTAATTATCCGTCAACACTGTTGGAAGTAAGATTTTAAATGAACTCTTGCTCTCCAAATTTGAAGCCTACTTTTTGTATGGGCTTAGGTTCATCCACTTTTTCTATTAACTCATCTAAATATTGAAACACCAGCTCTATATTTTTATCGTGATTTTTGAGTTTATTATCTTGATTTGTTAGTCTATTTTTAATCTGCTCAATTTCTAACCGTACCTCAATAGTATCTGCTAAAAACTGTCTCATTTTAGTAAATATTCTTACAATTTCAATATTTACTAAAATGGCTCGATCACTCTTCAATATACTTGAAAGCATGGCAACACCAAGTTCTGTAAAGGCAAACGGTAGATATTTGCTATGTGAGCCTCGATTCTTTAAGGTCACAAATTGTGACCTTAAAGAATCGAGTTCTTCCTTGGTCAACTCGAACATAAAATCTTCTGGAAATCTTATTAAATTTCTTTTAACCGCTTGATTTAGCACTTTGGTATCTACTCCATAAAGTATAGACAAATCTCGATCCAACATTATCTTTTGTTTACGGATATAATAAATCTGATTCATCACAACTTCAGTACTTATATAGTTCATAATCAAGGTTTTTATTAAATAATAAACGAATTTTTTATAAAGTTAGCCTTTCCAAATCAGTTAGTCGGTTTTAACCGTTTATATCCATTTAATATAAATTTTAGTTGCAATTATCGATGTCGTTTCCTCAATTCTAAATAGAAAGCAATATATTTACCGCTATGTATACGATTTTACTATTAGGTGCTGGCGGAAGAGAATGTGCTTTTGCGTGGAAAATGAGCCAATCTTCATTGTGTTCCAAATTATTTATCGCCCCTGGTAATGCAGGTACCAGCGCTTATGGCAAAAACGTAAATCTAAATCCAAATGATTTTGAAGCAGTTAAGACGCTCGTATTAAAGGAAGCAATTAATTTGGTAGTGGTTGGACCTGAAGAACCTTTGGTAAATGGGATTCACGATTTTTTTATACATGACGAAGCCTTATTACACATCCCGGTAATTGGCCCTAAAAAAGAAGGTGCTATTTTGGAGGGAAGCAAAGATTTTTCGAAGCAATTTATGGATCGCCACGGCATTCCTACTGCTAAATCGAAATCCTTTTCGAATGCTAATTTAGCAGATGGATTAAGCTATTTACAAAACCATGCTATGCCGGTAGTTTTAAAAGCAGATGGTTTGGCTGCGGGTAAAGGTGTGCTCATTATAAACAATGTAGCCGAAGCCCAAGAAGAACTTAAATTAATGCTGGGCGGCAAATTTGGCAATGCTGGATCTACGGTAGTAATTGAAGAATTTTTAACTGGAATAGAGTTGTCTGTTTTTGTACTGAGTGATGGCAATAACTATGTAATTTTACCGGAAGCCAAAGATTATAAGCGTATAGGACAAGGCGATACCGGTTTAAATACTGGCGGAATGGGTTCTGTATCTCCAGTTCCTTTTGCCGATGAAGCCTTTTTATCGAAAGTTAAATCCACTATTATACAGCCTACCATTGATGGTTTGCTGAAAGATAAAATTGATTACACAGGATTTATTTTCTTCGGTTTAATTAAAGTGGGCAACGTGCCTTATCTAATTGAATACAATTGCCGCATGGGCGACCCTGAAACGGAAAGTGTAATACCAAGAATAGAAAACGATTTAGTGGCGTTATTTATGGCTTGTGCCGAGAAGAAATTAGACGGTTATAAACTCAATATTAGTAAGAAAAATGCCGCTACTGTAATGATCGTTGCTGGTGGTTATCCGGGCGATTATGAAAAAGGGAGAGCGATTTCTGGCATCGATAACATGCGCCACTCTTTTGCCTTTCATGCCGGAACTAGCTTAGAAGGCGGAGTGGTAAAAACAAACGGCGGCAGGGTATTAGCTGTAACTAGCATTCAAGATACACAATTCGAAGCGTTACAAGCCGCAACAGCGGATGCGGCTCGCATTTACTTCGACGGTAAATATTTTAGAGAAGATATTGGCTTTGATTTGATGTAATTATTTAGTTTTTTCGCCTAATAATTCTGCTAATTTTGTTTGTAATTCCTCTCCACGAAGGTTTCTTGCTACAATTTTACCTGTAGGATCTACTAATACATTGAAAGGGATTGCACTTACTCCATAGAATTTTGAGACTTCATTTTGCCATCCTTTTAGGTCTGATACGTGCGTCCAAGTTAGTTTATCTACTTCAACAGCCTTTAACCAATCTTCTTTCTTGGTACTTGTGGTACCGCCATCTAAAGACACCCCTAAAATGGTAAAGTTTTTATCTTTAAATTTATGATAAGCAACCACAACATTTGGATTTTCTCCTCTACATGGACCACACCACGCTGCCCAAAAATCTACCAACACATATTTACCTTTAAAATCAGATAATTTAACAGGCTTCCCTTCTGGGTTATTCTGTGTGAAATCTATAATGGTGCCTATTTGCGTTTTTTTAGCACCAGTAATCATATTTTCAATTCGCTTACCCTCTACCGTATTTCTAACCTCAGCAGAGAACTCCATGAACACTGGCTCTACAACTTTTGGATCTATATCATATCCAATAACTGATCTGTAAGCGACCAAGCCGATGTAGGAATTACGATTTTCTTCAGCAAATTTTTTATTTAATGGTTCTTTTTCCTTGTTTGCTTCTTCGTATTTAGCCATGAAAGGTTTCATAAAAGCATCATCCTTTTTTTGTTCTGCCGTGTAGGCACTATACTCTTTCATTAATGATGCAACCTTATCGTCACTGGGTTTCATGATGGCTTTTAACTTGGCGTTATCATCATTAACCTTAGAACCCGTTATCTTAGCGTATTTTATTGAATCTGCTGCCATTACATTGATGGTTGCTTTTTCTAGATAAATTGTAAGCGCATCAGCAGGAACTCGTTTTTTAGGATCGATTGGTGTTGCATCGTGCTTTACCCTAATTGTAGCTGAAGTTGGCGCATCAACAGTACCTTTAAATTCGAAAACCCCATCTTTTAACGTTGCAGAATCTGTAATGCTATTTGTACCAACTTTATACATTAAAAATGCCTTAGCTGGCGAGTTAAGTACACCCACTTTACCTTTAAGGGTAAATTCCTTTTGTGCCAATAAACCTAAGGGAAATAGGCAAAATGCAAATAAAATTATCTTTTTCATTACTATAAATTATTTAGTTTTAGTTAATAACTCTTCTAACTTAGCGTGTAAAGCATCTTCTCTTAAACCCTTCGCAATAATCTTACCTGTTGGGTCGATTAAAAAATTGGCAGGGATAGATTGGATGCCATATTGTACAGCAACTTCATTTTGCCAATATTTTAAATCGGAAACCTGAGTCCACGTTAATTTATCGTCGGCAATGGCTTTTAGCCACAAATCTTTAGCATCTGCTTTATCAAGTGACACCCCTAATACGGTAAAGTTCTTATCTTTATATTTTTGGTAAGCAAGTACAACATTTGGGTTTTCACTGCGACAAGGGCCGCACCATGAAGCCCAAAAATCGATCAATACATATTTGCCTTTAAAATCTGATAGTTTTACGGGTTTGCCATTTTGATCATTTTGAGTGAAATCCATCGCCATAGATCCTATGGCCGTTTTCCTTTCTCTTTGAAAGCCCATCGCTAAAGTTTTCCCTGCCTTGGTGGCTTTAAGTTCATCACTCAAGCCTAAAAACAAGGCTTCAACTTGTGTTGTTAATTCTGGATCGCCTGTAAATTGCAATAGGGTATTTAAGCTTAAGAATGATTTTGGATTACTTTTTACGAAGTCGAAATACATCGGAATCATCTCTCCATTAATTTTCATTGCTCTATCTCGAATTGGATCAACCATAGCGTTATCGCTTTTTTGGGCTGGCGAAAGTTTTGCGTACTCCTCGTTAATTGCTTTCATTTTATCCGTTAATGGACTTAAGGAAGCCATTAGCCTAGTATTGTCGGCATTTGTAGGAGTTCCTGAAATGATGGTCGACTTAAGCGAATCTACAGCATTTGCAACAATATTTCCGGGTTCAACATATAGGGTAGTATAATCTAAAAAACGAGTATCGGCACCTTTTACAAAGGGATTGATATTTTTAAACAGATTTGCCATCAATGGCTCGGATACATTTCCTTTGAACTCAAAAGCTCCATTGGCTACCAAGTTAGAGTCGATAACACGCATTCCGCCTTCCATATAAACCAAGTAAACTTTGTCGCCCGCTGCTAATTTTTTTGCATTCCCTTTAATGGTAAAAGGTTTTTGCGCCATTAATGCTACTGGTAACAAAATTAAGGCTGCTAAAATTAATTTCTTCATGTGGTGTAATAAAAATTCAAATATAAGTGTTTAACGTTCATTCTATTGTAAAATTATCCCAGCTTTTGGTATGTTCGCCACCATAAGTCGGGCATTTCGCCGTTTACGGCCGTATTATAATCATCATAACGGCAGGGTACAAGGTGATACCTTTCATTTTTTGAAATTCCAATTGGATAAGGCACCTGCATCCACCATCGATCAGAACGTTTACTTTTAACGAAATTCATTTCTCCCGAACCGTCTTTTAAACTCGTTCTGTAAATGATGTATTGAGATTTTGGGATAAGTGGAAAATCTTGCTTCCGGTTATAATAGCCATCTATAAAATACCAAACCATTTGTGCTAAAAGCATGGCTGTTTGACCATTTTTATCAAAAGCTGGATTAAATTCATAAAAGCCTATGGAGCTTAATTTATCGTTCATACCTGCATATCGCGCAATTTTACAGGCATCTTCACCATAAAAACCATTCGGACTAGCATTGGCATTGGCCACTGCATCGCCAGATCGAATAGCTCCCATATCGAAACTAATCATGTTTGCATTGCGGATAACTGGCTCTGTAAGGGAGATATCTTGCATAAACTCGCCCAATCGATGCACATCAAAATAAAGTTTATCCATCACTTTTAAACTGTCTTGATTTACAAAATAAGTTTGATAGCCAACATTACTGAAATTGAATAGATAATTAGGTTGGTGAAGAAAAATCTTACTTAAATAAGAGTTTGCAGTGGTAGCAAGACCTTCGTTCTGATCTTCATCTAAATCAAACTTCGAGTCGATCACCACCAAGTCTACCTTTTGCTCCAAACCCTCATACGCCATGTATTGTGCGTAGGTAAGATCTTGTCCACCACCAATAATAACTGGTAAAATATGTAATCTAATCAGTTCTTCCACTACCATTTTAACAGCAAAATAGGTATCTGATATTTCGTTGCCAGCAATAATATTTCCTAAATCGATTATTTTACTAGAAAAAGGGCCTTCATTTAACAGATAAAACTGCGATCTGAAATGCTCGGCCGCCAGCGAACAGCCATAATTAGTTGACGAACCTCTATCGTCATTAACGCCAATAATGGCAATATCGTAGCTTTTTTCTTCTAGGTTAGGGAAACGATCGGTATAAAAATCAACCTTTAATCCGAGCTGACTAGTTAAAAATCCATTTTTAGGACTAAACCGATCCGACTGAATGGGTGAAAAAAAATCTGATAAAGACATAAAAGCGATATAAATGTTTGGCATCAAATATCTATTTTTGAACGCACATATTAATGAACAACCTAAAAAAAATGAAATGATACTGGTAACTGGCGCAACGGGATTTTTGGGAGCAGAATTAATACATCAATTAACCGCTCAAAATTTTAAGGTTCGCGCTTTAAAAAGAAGTACTTCTGTTATTCCGAATTTACTTAAAGGAAATACTTTAATTGAATGGTATGTTGCCGATATTAATGATTTGGAAACCCTAGCTGATGCTTTCGATTCGGTTAGCCAAGTGTATCATTGCGCTGCTTTTATTTCATTTAACCCAAAGGATAAAGCGAAACTCTTAAAAATAAACATCGAAGGCACATCTAACGTGGTTAACCTGTGCGCGGATAACCATGTTCGCCTAGTGCATGTGAGTTCTATTGCTGCGTTGGGAAATGCTAAAAAAGACGAGCTAATTACTGAAAAAGATTATTGGGTGTACGACCCTAATGTGCATTCATACGCCATTTCTAAATATGAGGGCGAAATGGAGGTTTGGCGTGGGGTAGCCGAAGGGTTAGATGCTGTAATTGTAAATCCAGCAGTAATTATTGGTAAGAATGCTGGTTTTGAAGGCAGTGGTGCCATTTTTAAATTGGTAAAAGAAGGATTAAAGTTTTATACCAATGGCGCTACAGGAATTGTTGATGTAGTTGATGTGGCCAGATGTATGATCCTATTAATGAACAGCGAGATTAGTGCAGAACGCTATACGCTTTCTTCAGAAAACTTACATTACAAGGCCTTTTTTGAAGAAATTGCCGAAGGTTTTGAGTTGAAACCGCCCGCTATTGAGGCTAAGCCTTGGATGTTGGCTCTGGCTTGGCGTGCCGCTAAGTTTGCTTCAATTTTTACTGGAAAGGCCCCTGCCCTCACCAAAGATGCGGTACGAAGTAGTTTTAATTTAAGCTATTATAGCAATGAAAAAATTAGAACCACTTTAAATATTAACTTTAAACCCTTAAAAGAAAGCATTCGAGAAGTTTGCCTTGCCCTAAATAAAAAATGAACCAACAGAATTATTATATCATTGATTTCGATAGCACATTTACTCAAGTAGAGGCGTTAGATGAGTTGGCAAGAATTTCGCTCAGTAAGCATCCCGATAAGGAAGCAATCTTTAAAAAAATTGAGGATTATACCAATTTAGCCATGGAAGGTAAGCTATCTTTTTCAGAGAGCTTAGCACAACGGGTTAAATTGCTGGAGGCCAATGAAGATCATTTAAAGCAGCTCATTACCCGACTAAAAAGGAAAGTTTCGAGCTCTTTTTCTCGTAATGCGGCCTTTTTTAAAAAACATGCCGATGAGGTTTTAATTGTTTCGGGTGGATTTAAAGAGTTTATTACCCCTGTGGTAAGCCAATATCACATTAAAAAAGAAAACATTTATGCCAATACTTTTGTAACCACCGGCGATGGGAAAATTATAGATTACGACCATGCAAATCCATTAAGTGAGGAAGGCGGAAAAGTGAAGTTGATGCGCCAAATGAATTTAAAGGGTAATTTGTATGGCATTGGAGACGGATATTCAGATTATCAGCTGCGTGAGAGCGGACTGATTAAGAAATTCTTTGCCTTTACAGAAAATATAGCCAGAGAAAGTATCGTTTCAAAAGCCGACCATGTTACGCCAAGTTTTGACGAATTTTTATACGTAAATAATTTACCCAGGGCAATATCTTATCCTAAGAATAGAATTTTGTGTTTGGTAATTGGCGATGTTGCTGTAGAGAGCATTGCATTACTTAAAAAGGATGGTTTCTCTATACGACATAAAACTTCTTTTGA
>JACMOW010000076.1 GCA_014377775.1 Pedobacter sp.
TGGAAGCAAATTTTCATATTATTTCTGGTCAGGTTACTGCCGTTAAAAATATTATGCGTTGCGTAACCAATGCAGGTTTACAAACACAAGAACTCATTTTAGAGCCCTTAGCTTCGTCTGAATCGGTGTTGAGCGATGAAGAAAAAGAAGCTGGCGTTTGTTTAGTAGATATTGGTGGGGGTACTACCGATATTGCTATTTTCCATGAAGGGATTATCCGCCATACGGCAGTAATTCCATTTGGTGGTAATAGTGTAACCGAAGACATAAGAGAAGGATGTTCGGTGATGCGTAACCAGGCTGAATTGTTAAAAACTCGTTTTGGTTCAGCTTTAGCGGAAGAAAATAAAGAAAATGAAATTATTTGTGTACCTGGTTTGCGTGGTAGAGAGCCCAAAGAAATTTCAGTAAAAAACTTAGCGTATGTAATCCAGGCCCGTATGGAAGAAATCGTTGAGCATGTATATTATGAAATTAAATCTTCTGGTTACGAAAAAAAGTTAATCGGCGGTGTAGTAATTACCGGTGGTGGAGCGTTATTAAAGCACCTGAACCAGTTGGTAGAGTACGTAACTGGGTTAGATTGTAGAGTGGGATACCCGAATGAGCATTTATCGAAGTATGAGGATATGCCTAAAACGATATACGACGATTTAAAAAGTCCGATGTACGCAACCAGTGTTGGTTTATTGATTAAAGGAATACAAAAGGCGGAAGAATTGATAGAAGAGATGAAGCAGCCTGGCGTTTTTGTAGAGAAACTAGTTGATGCGAAAAAACCAAAAAGTAGTGCAGGCTTATTTGATAAATTGTTAGGTAAAGCCAAAATATTTATCAACGACGATATGGATGTGAGTGATGAAGACTATATAAAACCGTAATATTTTTCCACAAAACATGATTTTTCCACATTATTAACACTTGTGGAAAACCCCTGTTAAAAAAGTGTTAATATTACAAGTAGAGATGAACAGAAAATTCAATTTTTAAACCCCTGATTCATAATTATATGAAGTTCGAAATGTTAAAAGATAAGTCATCCATCATCAAAGTTATTGGTGTGGGAGGCGGTGGAGGTAATGCGGTAAACCACATGTACCGTCAAGGAATTACTGGTGTAGACTTTATTATTTGTAATACAGATGCGCAAGCGTTAGAGTTTAGTCCGATTCCGAACAAGGTACAATTAGGTTCAAGCTTAACCGAAGGTATGGGTGCGGGTTCAATTCCAGAAGTTGGAAAGAATTCGGCAATTGAAAATATCGACGACATTAAAGCCATGCTGGGCAGTACCACTAAAATGCTTTTTATTACCGCCGGAATGGGTGGTGGTACAGGTACAGGTGCAAGTCCGATTATTGCGAAAGCAGCAAAAGAAATGGATATTTTAACGGTAGCTATCATTACCACTCCATTTGCTTTTGAAGGAAAGCGACGTAAAATGCAGGCTGATGATGGGATGGACGAGCTTAAAAAATATGTAGATTCTTATCTTGTTATTTCTAACGATAGGTTAAGAGAGATTTTTGGAAACTTAACTTTGGGTTCTGCATTTGCTCAAGCCGATGATATTTTAACTACAGCAGCCAAAGGTATTGCCGAAATTATTACTGTACCTGGTTACATCAACGTAGATTTTAAAGATGTGCGAACCGTGATGAAGGATAGTGGCGTTTCGATAATGGGTAGCTATTCTGCTGAGGGAGAAAATCGTGCCCTTGCTGCAGTTGAAGGTGCGTTGGCATCGCCCTTACTAAAAGATAATGAAATTGAAGGTGCAAGATATATTTTATTAAACATTAGCTCTGGCTTACGTGAAGTAACCATGGATGAGGTAACCATCATTACCGATTTTATTCAAGAGAAAGCAGGTCTATCGGCTGATTTAATTTGGGGTAATTGTATTGATGAAAACCTTGGAGAAAAATTATCGGTAACCATTATTGCTACAGGTTTCCAGACTACCGAGCAAAGAGCAAAAGATAAAGAGAATGTTAAAAAAATATCGCTTTTAACACCAGATGAAGCCCCTTTAGTTCGTGCAGTTGAACCCATTAACTCATTTATTGAGGCGAAACCAGTACTTGTTAGTTACGAGCCAGTATTAAAAGTACAAGAAGAAGCTAAGCAATCTGATTTGTTTGGCGATCTGTTTCATGCGAAGCAAAGCACTTCCAATGAAGAGGAGTCTGAAAATTTAACCGTAATGCATCAATTGGTAAACGAGGAAGCGCCTGCGGCAGAAGAAAAACAAGAAGCTGGGTTCGAGTTTGAAGTGAAGGTTTCGGAAACCGATTTTGTATTTGAAACACCAGTGGCAAAGTTTAACTTTGAAGCAGAAATTATTACTCCAGAACCTGTTGCTGAGGTAGAAGTAGCAGGTGCTGATGATGATAAAAACGACGAATCAATAGAAGATCAGTTAAAAAAATCGAAAGAGCGTATTTTAAGATTGAAAGATCTGAGCATGAAATTACGCACTACCAATGGTTTACAAGAACTGGAAAACGAGCCAGCTTATAAACGTAAGCAAATGCAATTACAACAAATTCAGCATTCTTCTGAGTCGCAAGTATCTAGATTTACGTTAAGTAATGATGAAGATGGGGCTACTGAAATTAGACCGAATAATTCTTTTTTACACGACAACGTTGATTAACAGAAATCATAAATAATGATAAAGAGCCTTGGTAATGAAAATTGCTGAGGTTTTTTTATGCTAATCAATCATTTTAGCGCCTTGATAAATACGTATTTTAAGCGTAAATTTGCAAACAAGGAATTACATTAAACAAAGATATAGCATTGGATATTTTCGATAAAGTAGCAAAACGAATGGGGCCAATTGGGGAACATTATGAATGGTCTCATGGATATTTCTCTTTTCCTAAATTAGAAGGAGAGATTGCACCACACATGAATTTTAGAGGCAAGGAGCATTTAGTTTGGAGCTTAAATAATTATTTAGGCTTAGCAAATCACCCTGAGGTTAGAAAGGCAGACGAACAAGCGGCTGCAGACTTTGGTATGGCTTACCCGATGGGTGCCCGTATGATGTCTGGTAACTCAAAGTATCACGAACAATTAGAGCAAGAATTAGCGGCATTTGTAGGTAAAGAAGATGCTTTTGTATTGAATTATGGCTATCAAGGTATGGTTTCTGTGATCGATGCTTTGGTAGATAGAAATGACGTGGTTGTATATGATGGTGAATCGCATGCCTGCATTATTGATGGGCTTCGTTTACATATAGGTAAACGTTTTGTGTACAAACACAATAATATAGAAGATTGTAAGAAACAGCTCGAAAGAGCTACCCGATTGGTTGAACAAACGGGTGGTGGTATTTTAGTGATTACTGAAGGTGTATTTGGAATGTCGGGTGCACAAGGTAAATTAAAAGAAATTATTGAACTTAAAAGGAACTTTAATTTCCGATTACTTGTTGATGATGCACATGGATTTGGTACGATGGGACCAACAGGAGCTGGTACGCATGAAGCTCAAAATTGCATAGATGGTGTAGATGTTTATTTTGGAACTTTTGCAAAATCTATGGCGGGTATTGGTGGTTTTGTAGCCTCAACAGAAGCATTAACTAAATATTTCAGATATAACCTCCGTTCTCAAACGTATGCCAAGGCATTACCTATGCCAATGGTAATTGGTTTATTAAAACGTTTAGAACTGCTTAAAAATAATCCAGAATTAAGAGAAAAATTATGGACCATTGCTACCACCTTACAAAAAGGGTTGCGTGAACGTGGTTTTGATTTGGGCGTTACTGATACGGTAGTTACGCCAGTTTTCTTGAAAGGGGAACTTTTGGAAGCTACGGCATTAACCATGGATTTACGTGAGAATTATGGTATTTTCTGCTCTATCGTAGTGTATCCAGTTATTCCGAAGGGAATGATCGAATTGAGGTTAATTCCAACGGCTGCACATAGTATTGAAGATGTAGAACGTACCTTGGATGCATTTAGCGAAGTTTCGGAAAAGTTGCAAAGTGGTTACTACAAGGAGGCTAAAATACCAGTTACGTAAATTTTTTATATTTACTTGTTTATAAACCCCTTAAATGTGGAAAAAAACAGTAATTCACGCTGTTTTTTATTGTTGCAAAAATTTTTTTATTAAAATAAACATCTTACTTTAGTATTAGCGTATTAATCAAACCTTAAAAAAAAACTAAAAAGGAGTAACTAAAAAATGAAAAAATTTAACGAAGTAAAAGCACTAGTTGCAGCTTTAGAAGCTGATGCAGACAAATTCTATAACAAAGCTAACAGCGCAGCTGGAACGCGTGTACGTAAAGGTATGCAAGATCTTAAAAA
>JACMOW010000077.1 GCA_014377775.1 Pedobacter sp.
AAACAGAATTTACGACTACAAAAACCGTTCCCTCGCTTTTAATTGCACTATCTACCTCTTCTGCTGACTTTAACTCTTCAAAACCTACGTTGGTTAACTCTGCACGCATAGGCTCTACTAAATATTCTGGATACATCTTTTCTTTTATTAAATAACGTGCAAAGATAACAAATATGATGCGCTAAAAACTATTGGCTAGTAAAATAACAATCTGCTGACGTATTTATTTGTAGCTCTCTATAATCCTTAACATCTCTTCTTTATCATTTAGTGCTGCCCAACCAAATATCGCAATGAACCCAATGATGATTAATATGTACAATATATTTAAAATCAACCCTATAATTGAACATACCCTACCTGCGTTTAGGTTCTTAAAAGAGCTTTCGGTATAAAACGACATATTAGCAGCATAAAGCGCTCTGTCTTTTTTACTTAAAACTAAAGCAACGATACTTAAAATTAATCCGATTACTCCATAGCAGCAACAGGTTACAATGGATAAAATACCCAATACTAAAACTGCAGTAGCATTAGGTAATGATTGCTGTATTCCATAATTAAAACCACTGTTTTGAGGTTGAGGAGTTGAAATTACCTGTTCAGGTGCATTTTCTTGGGGAGTTTGTTGTTCTTCAGACATGTTTTTAACTGAGTTGATGCGTAAATATTTTATAAATATAATTGATTATGATGATTAAACTGATACCAATATATAGTATTTTAATAAAAAATGCACCGTGTTTGAAATCAATTTTTAGATGAGCCATCGTAAATAACAATAAAACGATAAGCGGTGCTGTTGGTGGGTAAAACTTAAATGAACGAATTAAATCTCCCTCAAAAAGTGCCAATACAGAACGTTGAAACCCACAACCAGGACAATCGATGCCAAAATACTGCTTTATAGGGCAAGCCAATAAGTGTTCTTTTAAGCCATTCATGCTAAATTTCATTTAGCTCGAAGATAATTATAATAATGGAATAGAAAAAATATACTATTTTTAGTGCTGTATTTTCAACTATGTCATCCAAAATTAAGGCCTCCTTTCTCTTTTCATTTGTTGCTTCCTTGCTGTTATCAGGCCTAAGTTGCTACAGCCAATCGTATAAAAATGAGTTTGGCATCATGATCGATAACGATTATTATGTTGCTTTTCAACAAGACCGCTACTATACCGATGGTACTTTCGCCTATTTTAGGCATGCTTTAAAACAAGAGAATTTAAATGCAAAATTTGAAAAGAAAATCGTTGATTTTGAAATTGGACAAAAAATCTATAACCCTTTTTGGTCACATGTTCCTGATGTGAAACAACACGACAGACCATTTGCAGGTTATTTATATGGCAGTGCGGCTATGGGCTGGTTTTATAAAAATGGGTCAGTTTTAAAAGCTTCGGCACAGCTGGGGGTTATAGGACCTAGTGCTTTTGGGGAGGAAACACAAACTTTTTTTCACAAAGAAATCTTAAAAGCCTATTACACCGTAGAGGGCTGGGAGTATCAAGTTAAAGATGAAATCGCTATAAATTTCGATGTATCTTACCAAAGTTTATTTTACCATTCGGCTAATCGTATACTCGACATTAGTGGCACCTCTTCGGTATTAATTGGCAATACGTTTACAGGTGCAAATGCAGGATTATTATTCCGTTTTGGAAATTTAAATCCCTTTTACGAATCATCTTATGCCAATAGCAGAATTAAAAACAAAAAAGGTGATAATCGAAGAACCCCATTAGAACTTTTCCTTTTTACCAAACCTCAGTTAAATTTTGCCGCTTATGATGCCACCATACAAGGCGGGCTTTTCAGATCAGACAAGGGGCCTGTAACTTTCGGTATAAAAAACTGGGTATATTCGCAACAAATCGGCTTTAATTTTGCTTGGAAACATTTAAGTTCGAAATTTATCGTTACCCTAAAAACCAAGGAAATTGATGGCCCAGCAAAGGCTTATCATTATGGTTCGGCCGTATTCGCTTATAACTTTAATTAAGAAATATTTTTACATTCCTACTACCATACTACGCAATACCATTTGGGTTTCATAAGGTTATGTCGTAAATTTGCAGTTCATTTAAAAAACAATAATATGTCATCAGTAGAGACAACTTACATTCCTTACAAAGTTAAGGACATTTCACTGGCAGAATGGGGCCGTAAAGAGATCGGATTAGCCGAGGCAGAAATGCCAGGTTTGATGAGCTTACGTACAGAGTTCGGACCATCTAAACCATTGGCAGGCGCACGTATTGCGGGCTGCTTACACATGACCATCCAAACTGCAGTTTTAATCGAAACTTTAGTTGAATTAGGCGCAGAAGTAACCTGGTCATCTTGCAACATTTTCTCCACACAAGATCACGCTGCTGCGGCAATTGCTGCTGCCGGCATTCAAGTTTACGCTTGGAAAGGCTTAAATGATGTAGACTTTGATTGGTGTATTGAGCAAACTTTACATTTCGGTCCAGATCACAAACCTTTAAACATGATTTTGGATGATGGTGGCGATTTAACCAACATGGTGTTTGATAAATACCCTGAATTAATTGCTGCAATTAAAGGAATATCTGAAGAAACTACTACAGGCGTTCATCGCTTATACGAAAGAATGAAAAACGGCACATTGCATTTACCTGCAATTAACGTGAACGACTCGGTAACGAAATCTAAATTTGACAACAAATATGGCTGTCGCGAATCATTAGTAGATGCGATTCGTCGTGCTACCGATGTAATGATGGCTGGTAAAGTAGCCGTTGTTTGTGGCTATGGCGATGTGGGTAAAGGATCTGCAGAGTCATTAAGTTCACAGGGTGTACGTGTAATTGTAACTGAAATTGATCCGATTTGTGCTTTGCAAGCAGCAATGGAAGGTTATGAAGTTAAAAAATTAGCGAATGCCATTAAAGAAGCTGATATAGTGGTAACTACTACAGGTAATTGCAACATTGTTCGCGAAGAACATTTCAGAGCATTAAAAGACAAAGCGATTGTTTGTAACATTGGTCACTTCGACAATGAGATTGATATGGCTTGGTTAAATGGTACTTATGGCGACACCAAAGTAGAGATTAAACCACAGGTAGATAAATATACTATCGAGGGTAAAGATGTAATTGTTTTGGCCGAAGGTCGTTTGGTAAATTTAGGTTGCGCAACTGGGCACCCAAGTTTTGTAATGAGTGCTTCATTTACCAACCAAACTTTAGCACAATTAGAATTGTGGATGAACCCCGGCAAATACGAAAACCAAGTTTATGTATTGCCTAAGTATTTAGACGAAAAAGTTGCCCGCTTACACCTAGAAAAAATTGGTGTAGAATTAGACGTTTTAGATCAATATCAAGCAGATTATATCGGCGTAAATGTTGAAGGTCCGTTTAAAACAGATTCTTACAGATACTAATACTTTTCTCATAAGGGGAATGTGCGATCAGCATATCCCCCTTATTTATTAGTCAATCTTACTATTATTTACACCAAATTTTGGGGTAGTGTAATTACTTGGCCGATAAGACTCTGGGATTGTAGTATCGTTTCCATCTCTTAGAGTTTGGTAATGTGGTGACATAATTTCTACTCCAGCCTTGTTAAAATTATCTTGTATGCTTTGATGAAGATTTGAATAGGTTTGTGCCATTTTATTGGGTTCGTTGGTATAGGCATTAACCTGATAAGAAACGTACCAATCGTCTAAGCTTGTTTGAAGTACAAAAGGTTTTTTATCCTGATTTAACCCCTCCGTTTCCAATGCAGCTTGAATCAATAACTCGTGTACGGTTTTCCATGGACTATCATAGCCAATAGTTACCGTAGTATGTATAATTAATCCCTCATTAACTGCCAATACATTATAATTTAATGTATTTCCATTTAAAATAGCACTATTTGGAATGGTCACAATTTCGTTCTTAATTGTTTTAAGCCTTGTTACTAAAAAAGCCTTTTCTACTACATCTCCGGTTACATTTCCAATACAAACCCGATCTCCTAACCTAAATGGCCGCATGTAAGTAATCACTAAACCAGCTACAATGTTACCAATAGCAGTTGATGAACCTAGGGAAATTAGTAAGCCTAAAAATACAGACACTCCTTTAAAAATATCAGAATCTGAACCGGGTATAAAAGGCCAAATCACCACGAGCATAAAAGCGTACAAAACGCCACGAAAAATATTATAGGTTGGTTTAGCCCAATCTGGGAAAAAGCCGTTGATTGTAAGTTTTTCTGTTTCTATTTCAATAGCCAAAAACTTAATCAGTTTATTAATATAGTAAAACACGAAATAAATTACCAGAATACTAATGAGGTCTGGAATAAACTGGATAACCTTATGGAGTATCTGCCGTAGTGGACTCAGAATAAAATCAAGCAATAAGTCACTCCATCCTTTTGACCATGGGAAGAGTCTAAAAATTAGTGGCAAGGTTAGGTAAACAATTACAAAAATGAAGATATATTTAACTATATTGAAAATCCTTCGCAGGAACAACAACTCGCCATTTTTTGAGACCAGCTCATAATCCCTAATCTTTATTCCATTTAACTTGGTTGACAAATATTCTGTAAAAAAATTACGGATTAGATTAGAATATTTATTTATTAAAAAGATTACAGTTCCCAATAAAACGAGTATCAACATCCCTACGCCAGCTCTCTTAAGCAGTTCCATACTATCATTCTGTGATTTATATTCTTTAATCGTGCTAACAATTGTTGCCCGATAATTTGCAGCTAAAATATGTACATTCGTTTTTAAGCTATCTGCGTCTTCTTTTGTTATACTTGCAATAATGTCATTATTCAGCACTAATAATACATTTTCTCCATCACTATTTATTCGAATAGAGTCTGGCACTATCATAAGATTTTCTTCGATTTTATCCAATAAAATTGAAGTTCGACTTGCCCTTTCCTGAGCTGAAAGTGATCCATATTTATTCATCACGTAAAACAAAGTATCTTTATTCAAAACTACTGGATAGCCCTTTTTTAGTGTTGATGTCTTGATTTTAACTTGTGCGAAAGCAATAGTATGTAGAAGTAATATAAAAAAAATAATCTTTATCGATTTCATTTAGCTAGAAGGTTTATTTAACAAATAAATATAAATAATATTTCCCTTCTTAATCTTACCTTTATGAAAATATATAATCTGATGAAAAAAATAACATTATTGCTATTTTTAAGCTTAATCGGCATTATCGCTAATGCACAAACTACGCCTAACCCACCTGCCATACTGGCTGGAAAAGCACCAGTGCCTAAAGAAATCAAAAACCAAACGGTAGAAATTGCCTGCGGCGAATGTAAATTTAAAATAGAAGGCAAAAGCTGTGATCTAGCGATCAGAATAGATGGAAAATCGTACTTCGTTGATGGAAAATCAATTGACGATTTTGGTGATGCACACGACGAAAAACATGGTTTTTGCAATGTGATTAAAAAAGCAGAAGTAACTGGCGAAATTGTAAATAACAGATTTAAAGCAAAAACGATAACGTTGTTGCCAGAGAAGAAATAAAAAAATGACCCACCTTTCCGTTAACATCAATAAAATAGCCACGTTACGTAACAGTCGCGGTGGTAATAATCCCGATCTGATAAAAGTAGCGTTAGATTGTGAGCGTTTTGGTGCGCAAGGAATTACGGTACACCCTCGCCCAGATGAGCGGCATATTCGCTATCAAGATACATTTGATTTAAAGGCAGTAATTGCTACCGAATTTAATATTGAGGGCAATTGTCGTGAACAAAAATTTATAGATTTAGTGTTGGCTAACAAACCAGCACAGGTTACTTTGGTACCCGATGTTTTAGGTCAGATTACCTCCAACCATGGTTGGGATACGATTAAAGAGCAGGCCTATCTTAAAGAAGTGGTTGCACTGTTTAAAAACCAAGGTATTCGGGTTTCTATTTTTGTAGATCCAGTAATCGAAATGATTGAAGGTGCAAAGGCAACTGGAACCGATCGGATTGAATTGTATACCGAGGCTTATGCGAGCCATTATCATCAAAACCGAGAAAAAGCGATAACGCCTTATATTACTGCAGCTAAAAAAGCGAATGAATTGGATTTAGGTATTAATGCGGGGCACGATTTAGATTTGAGCAACCTTCACTATTTTGCGCAACAAATTCCCAATTTACTTGAGGTTTCCATTGGCCATGCGTTAATTAGCGATGCTTTATATTTAGGCTTGGAAAATACGATACAACTTTATTTAAAACAATTAGCTTAGTAAAACACCTATGCTCAAAGGAATTATCCTGGTTCTTTTTGGTGCCTGCAGTTTCGGCATCCTTTCTACTTTTGTAAAATTAGCTTATGCCGATGGCTATTCACTAAGTGACGTATCTGGTACACAAGCATTTTTTGGCGCTGTTTTATTGTGGACCTTTTATTTTTTACAAACAAAAGTTAGCAAGAAAATCTATCCAAAATCAACCACACATTGGTTTAAATTACTTGCTGCAGGCGCGTTTACAGGCTTGGTAAGCATGTTCTATTATCAGTGTGTTAAATTAGTGCCAGCCTCTTTAGCTATTATTTTGTTAATGCAATTTGTGTGGATTAGTGTTTTACTGGAGTTCTTCATCTATAAAAAGAAACCCAGTAATATGCAGGTACTTGCTATTGTAGTTATTCTTTTTGGAACTGTTTTAGCGAGTGGATTTATTGAAACCAATGCCGACCAAATTAACATCAAAGGTATAATTTTTGGCATGCTTGCGGCACTTTGCTATGCCATATTTTTAATGCTAAATGGTAAACTGGGCAATGATTATCCGCCCTTAAAAAAGAGTGCGTTAATGATTACAGGTGCTTGTATTTTAATTTTCGTGGTGCTGCCCCCACAATTTTTAATAAATGGCGCCTTATCTGGGAGTTTATTAAAATGGGGAATAATCTTAGCTGTTTTTGGTACTTTTATTCCGCCAATCTGCTTTGCTGCAGGCATACCAAAAATTGGCCTAACCTTAAGTTCTATTTTAAGTTCTGTTGAGCTACCTGTTGCTGTAATGATGAGTAGTTTGATTTTACATGAAGAAGTAAACTTAATTCGCTGGTTAGGTGTTATCATTATTATAAGTGCGGTAATTATCCCAAATTTGGAAAATATAAAAAAGCAAAATATCTTTAACCGAAAAAACATATCATGATCAGATTATTAATTGCACTATTGTCTTTTACACTTCTTTTTACCAGCTGTAAAAATGTTGCCAAAATAAATGCTGAAGAAGCAGGAGATGTAATTACAAGCTACCTAAAAGGAAATCAAGAATATAAAACTAC
>JACMOW010000078.1 GCA_014377775.1 Pedobacter sp.
GTTCCCAAGTAAATAATGGTTCCTTTGCCCGATTGTTGAACACCAAAAAGTAATCCAGCAGCTAATTTCTTTTTCACTTTTTCTCCCGCTACGCCAGCCATATAGCTATTTTCTTTAAGCGTGCCTACATTCCAGCCATTTTCCAAAAGTTCATAAATCTTTTCGTCTGTTTTTAAGGTATAATAATATTTGCCCAAGCCTAGTGTTAGTGGGTGACTTTGATCTAAATTAACTTTGTAAATAGCGCCAGGAATAGCATTCTGTAAATCGTCTTTATCTTTTTCAGCATATTTTCGCTGAATGATTTCCTTTTCTTCCTTTTTTGGATATTCCTTTTTCTTAATATCGAATGGTCTTTTCCCTACTACCGAGCTAATTGCATCTCCTATTAACAGGATTTTGCCACCAGCACTAATCCAGCCGCTCAACTGATCGCCCAATTTATCTCCATAAGAGCCATCAGGTAAAATCAATACATTAATTTTATTGATATCGAGATTGGCGATGCTTTGAGGGCTTAGCATTGTAATTGGATAATTTAATTCTTGTTCAAAAAAGTGCCAAATTTCGCCAAGACCTTGAGAAGAAACCTCCTGCCCAGCAATCACGGCAATTTTAGGTGCTGTTAAAAGGCGGTAAACCGACGATCCAAAATCTTTTCCTTTTTCTACATAACCACTACTTATTGGATAAAAATAAGTGTTATGATCTTTTGCTACCTCTGTTAATAAAGATGTTAAATCTTTGTTTGTTTTTTCGTTCTCTGTTCTATAAATTAATAAAGAACCCGCTTTATAAGCTTTTCCGCCAATGGTAAAATCTTCTTCAGCTAAACGTATTTTTACTTTTCTCTTTTGCAAAGCAATCAAGGTTTGAGCATCATTTACGGCATTCCATGGCATTATCCATGCGTAAGGTTTGTTAATAATGGGTATATTTTCTTTTTTATCTTCAATAAAACTGAAGGCACCTGTTAGCGCTTCTTTAACAGCATAAGCGTTTAAACCATAAGCATAAGGCAATGCCCATGCAGTAATATCATAGGTATTCGAATCAGTAACGACTGTTTGAGGCTCAAAAAGAACATTGGCCATAACAGCATGTGGCTGTTGTAAATTTACAATCAAATCATTTCGTTCAATTTTAAAACTTTCTAACTTCTGTGTTTCATAATTATAGCCATTTAAAGCTCTATCTCCTCCAAAGGCAAAATTAATTTGATTACTTTTTAATAAATTGGCCATCTTACGTAGGCGGTCTATGTTTTGAGCTTTAATGATGTAGGTTTTATAAGTTCCTGGTGGATTTGCTGCGCTTTGATCGAAATATTTCTTAAACTCGATCAACAATTTATCGGCATGTATGGCCACTGTTTCTAAGGTCGCCATAGAGGTTGTAAAATGATGGTCAATTCTGTCTTTCAACGTCAATGTATCTCCATCCGAGGTAATTATGGCTAAACCAGCTCTGATTCCGCCCTGCTCGTAAGTCATGCCAATTGCCCCATTATATAAAGGATAAGTATCACCATACGAGGGGTAAAGCAAATCGAATCGTTCTTTGGTAAAATATTGCCATCCGTTTTCGTCGAAGTATTTAGCATTATTTTTACCAACGGTTACCTGAAATGCACGTTGCCATGGTGTAATATCTTGGTGAACAGGTTCGGCGGCTGGCGCAAAATAATAGGGTTCATTATAGCTTTGTTCGTGAAAATCTACGTGTACTTGTGGGAGCCAATGGTGATAGGCAACCAATCGCTGTTTTGTTTCAATTTGTGTTTGCCAAGCCCAATCTCTATTTAAATCGAAATAATAATGATTTGGTCGGCCTCCTGGCCAAGGCTCGCTATGCTCTATCGCTGCTGGATCGGAGTTTGGAATTTTTCCACTTACCCTATTAAAATAACTCACATAGCGTTCTCTACCGTCGGGATTTAAACAAGGGTCGATAATAACTACTGTATTTTTTAGCCATTGCTTTGTTTGCTCATCTGTTGCTTTTGCCAGGGTATATAAAACGCGCATGGAGGTTTCTGTTGAGTTCGCTTCATTACCATGAACATTATAGCTCAGCCATAAGATAGCGGGTTGTTTAGTAGCTCTAACGGTATTTTTATCTGCATTTGCTAAACTTAAATTATTGGTTCGAATTTGCTCAATTCGATCCATATTTGCTTCATCAGAAACTACTGCTAGCAATAATTCTCGTCCCTCATAGGTTTTCCCATATACCTGAAGCTGGATATTTTTGGTGGTTGAAGCTACCTTTTTGAAATAATCCACCACTTTTTGGTGGGGAGTAAAGCGACTGCCTAAAGGATAACCTAAAAACTCATCTGGAGAGGGCGTTTGTGCTTTTACTGTTGCGGTTATTGAGAGCAATGTGTATAAGAGGATAATTTTCTTCATTTTCGCTAATTATTTACCAATAATACTAAAAAGAATATTTTATTTGTCTTTGCATTTGTAATTTTACGATGAATATTTATCAATTGTACAAAATGACAAACATTGAATCGCTTTATCAGCATTATTTAAAATATCCATTAGTTTGTACGGATACCAGAACGATTACTAAAGATTGTTTGTTTTTTGCATTAAAGGGAGATAATTATAATGGTAATACCTTTGCGGCGGATGCTTTAAAGCAAGGAGCTGCTTTTGCGATAATTGATGATGCTCAATTCGCTGACCAAGAAAAATGTATACTGGTTTCAGATGCTTTAACAGCCCTTCAAGATTTAGCTAAACATCATCGTAAACAGTTAACCATTCCAGTAGTAGGCTTAACTGGAAGTAATGGGAAAACCACTACAAAGGAATTAATTAATGCAGTATTGGCCGAAAAGTATAAAACTTTTGCAACCAAAGGAAATTTAAATAATCATATTGGTGTACCCTTATCTATTTTATCGTTAACGCATGATGTAGAAATTGCAATCATAGAAATGGGTGCCAACCACCAAAAAGAGATTGAAATGCTTTGTGAAATTGCGCAACCCACACATGGTTTAATCACCAATGTTGGTATGGCGCATTTGGAAGGCTTTGGTGGCTTTGAAGGGGTAAAGAAAGGCAAGGCTGAGTTATACGCCTATATTAAGAAAACAAATGGTAATACTTTTGTTTATCGTGATAATCCCGACTTAATAGCAATGAGTACGACAGCGAACCTAAATAAAGTGATTTTTTATGGAACAGGGAAGGAAAATTTCATTAGCGGAGAATTGGTGGACACAGACCCACTAATTGAATTGAAGTGGGCAAATGATTTGGGCACATTTAATGCAAAAGTAAATTTAACGGGAACCTACAATTTTGAAAATGTACTAACCGCAATTTGTATTGGAAACTTTTTTGAGGTTGCGCCCAAGGCTATTAACAAAGGCCTGGCTTATTATTTCCCAATTAATAATCGCTCTCAGCTTACCAAAGCAGAGCATAACATGGTGATCTGCGATTTTTACAATGCAAATCCAAGTAGCATGAATGCTGCTTTAATAAATTTGAAGGCATTATCAGGTAACCATAAAACGATTATTATTGGCGATATGTTTGAATTGGGAGCTGAAGCTGCAGAACAGCATCAGAACATTGTTTCTCTAGCTAACGAATTTAACTTTGAAGTGCAGATTTTTATCGGAGAAAACTTTTTTAAATTAAAAGGTCGATTAAAAGGAAACTTTTTTAAAACCCTTAATGAGGCAAATGTTTTTTTAACCGAAAATCCTATAAAAGATAGTTTGGTATTGCTAAAAGGGAGCAGAGGAATGGCGCTAGAACAATTATTTCCGCTACTTTAGGGGTTGCTTTTTTCTACAACAATTCCAACATCACTTACCCCAACTAGCGGATTATCGCGCATATTTTGAGCTATTTCGATTTCGTATTTTCCCGCTTTTGGAAAGCGGAAATTGTTTAGTAAAGCGAAAGTATTGCTGTACAAATCTCCTGATCCTTTGCCTAGCCATTCACCATCAGCCTTTGCCAATTGAAATTGATAACGCGTATTTTTCGACAAGGAATTTCCTTTAATGCGTACCACTACATAAATATTAGAATAACGATAATCTGCCGTATTTCTCATTTTAAAAGAAAGAATATACGCCAAAGAAGGATCTTTAATTTCTACAATAGCAATTACACTTTTGCCATAGGTCCAGTTGTTTTCTGGCAACTCCATGTTTACGTCTGCCAATTTATTATTTGCGCAACCACTTAATAAAAGGATAAACATAAAAA
>JACMOW010000079.1 GCA_014377775.1 Pedobacter sp.
GCCCATCAAATTGCCTTATCGATTTCGGAGGGCTTAGCAAGAAATGTTTTAGCAGCAGAAGTGAATGGAGAAATCTGGGATTCATCACGTGCTATCGAAGCTAATTCGACTGTAAAACTATTAACTTGGAATGATACTGCTGGTAAAGCTACATTTTGGCATTCGTCAGCACACATCATGGCCGAAGCTTTAGAGGCACTTTATCCGGGCACTAAATTTGGTATTGGCCCGGCTATTGAAACTGGTTTTTATTATGATGTTGATTTTGGGGATCGTGAGTTTTCTTCGGATGATTTTAAGGCGATTGAAACTAAAATACTGGAGCTAGCCAAGCAAAAGGAAGCATTTGGAAGAGAAAATGTTAGCAAAGCAGAGGCAGTTAAATATTTTACTGAAAAGGGTGATGAATATAAATTAGATCTTTTAGAAGGTTTAGAAGACGGCAAAATTACATTTTATACGCAAGGTGCTTTTACTGACTTATGCCGTGGACCACACATTCCAAACACTGGTTTTGTGAAAGCCGTAAAATTGATGAACGTTGCAGGTGCGTATTGGCGTGGCGATGAAACTAAGAAGCAGTTGACACGTATTTATGGTGTAACTTTTCCGAAGGCAAGCGAATTAACAGAATATTTGTTGATGATTGAAGAGGCCAAAAAGCGCGATCACCGTAAGTTGGGTAAAGAACTAGAGTTGTTTATGTTTTCTGAAAAAGTGGGTGCTGGTTTACCGATGTGGTTGCCAAAAGGTACGGCATTGCGTGAGCGGTTGGTTCAATTTTTAACTAAAGCTCAAGTTAAATCGGGTTACGAACAGGTAATTACTCCTCATATTGGCCATAAAAACTTATATGTAACTTCTGGTCACTATGAGAAATATGGAAAAGATAGTTTTCAACCCATAAAAACACCTCAAGAAGGAGAGGAGTTTTTCTTAAAGCCAATGAATTGCCCGCACCATTGCGAGATGTACAAATTTAAGCCGCGTTCGTATAAAGATTTACCCGTTCGTTTTGCAGAATTTGGAACGGTTTATCGTTATGAGCAAAGTGGAGAACTACATGGTTTAACCCGTGTTAGAGGCTTTACACAGGATGATGCGCACTTATTTTGCAGACCAGATCAGGTAAAAGAGGAATTTAAAAAAGTAATCGATCTTGTTTTGTATGTGTTTAAATCTTTGGGTTTCGACAATTACACAGCACAAATATCCTTACGTGACCCAGAAAATAAAGCGAAATATATTGGTTCTGATGAAAATTGGAAATTGGCTGAAGCTGCGATTATTGAGGCTGCAGAAGAAATGAATTTGCCAACAGTTGTTGAGCTTGGAGAAGCTGCATTTTACGGACCGAAGCTTGATTTTATGGTGCGTGACGCATTGGGTAGAAAATGGCAGTTGGGAACGATACAGGTAGATTATAATTTACCAGAACGTTTTGAATTGGAATATACTGGAAGTGATAATTTAAAACATCGCCCAGTAATGATTCACCGTGCGCCATTTGGTTCTTTAGAGCGTTTTGTGGCTGTTTTGATAGAGCATTGTGCAGGTAACTTCCCATTATGGCTTTCGCCCGAGCAATATATTATACTGCCGATCTCAGAAAAGTATGAAGAATATGCGAAAAAAGTTTCAGATGAACTAAATAATTCCGATATTCGCGGTCTAATTGACTTTCGAGACGAGAAAATTGGAAGAAAAATTAGGGATGCTGAGGTTAAAAAATTGCCTTATATGCTCATTATCGGTGAAAAAGAGGCGGAAGAAGGTAAAGTTTCGGTTCGTAAGCATGGAGAAGGAGATTTAGGAACAATGACTTTGGAAGCATTTAGTGCAATAATTATTAAAGAAATTACAGTTTAAACAGGATTTACATTTGGCATTAGGAAGACCAGGATTTAATAGGGGACCACGTCCTCCTTTTAAGAAAAAAGAAGCAGAACATAATATTAATCAGTATATCAGAGCGCAAGAAGTGAGATTAGCTGGGGATAATATTGAGCCAGGGATTTATCCATTGGCAAAAGCTTTGGCACTTGCTGATGAGTTGGAGCTCGATTTAGTAGAGATTTCTCCAAATGCAGTTCCTCCGGTTTGTAGGATAATCGATTACAGCAAGTTTGTTTACGAGCAAAAGAAAAAGCAGAAAGAGATTAAGGCAAATGCGAAACAAACGGTAATTAAGGAAATCCGTTTCGGGCCTAACACGAACGACCACGATTTTCAATTTAAATTAAAGCATGCGGTTAGTTTTTTAGAAAACGGTGAAAAAGTGAGGGCTTATGTACACTTTAAAGGTAGGGCAATTGTTTATAAAGAGCAAGGCGAAATTTTATTGTTAAAGTTTGCTCAGGCATTAGAAGATATCGGTAAGGTAGAATTGTTGCCTAAGTTAGAAGGTAAGCGTATGTTTTTAACGCTTGCACCAAAAGTAGCAAAGAAGTAATACATTATATAAATTAAAACAGGGTTATGCCAAAAATGAAAACCAATTCCAGTGCTAAAAAGCGTTTTTCGCTTACTGGAACAGGTAAAATCTCAAGAAAGAACGCATACAAAAGTCACATTTTAACAAAAATGAGTACCAAACGTAAGCGTAATTTAGGCCAGACAAGTCTGGTAAGTTCAGCTGATATGGGCAACGTTAAACGTATGCTTGCCATCGGTAAATAATTAAATTTTTAACCAGATACTCGGTTTCAAGATTGCTAAGGCAACACCGCTTATCAAAAACAACACACTATGCCACGTTCGGTAAACGCAGTAGCTGCTAGACGCAGAAGGAAAAAAGTCCTAAATATGGCCAAAGGCTATTGGGGATCAAGAAGCAAGGTATTCACCGTTGCTAAAAATACAGTTGAAAAAGGTTTGCAATATGCATACCGTGACCGTAAAGTTAAGAAAAGAGAATTCCGCGGTTTGTGGATCCAACGTATCAACGCTGGCGCACGTGAGTACGGTATATCTTATTCTCAATTAATTGGTAAGTTAGCTTCAAAAAACATCGGTTTAAACCGTAAAGTTTTAGCAGATTTAGCAATGAATCATAAAGATGCTTTTAAAGCAATTATTGATACAGTAAAATAAAACATACTTATTTTAATAACGAAAGAGGGAAATAACGCAAGTTGTTTCCCTCTTTTTTTACTCGTTTATACTTCTAGAATCCTCCATCTTCCTAAATTCCTTTTGCAATACTTTCGCCATTTTGGTACGGCCATCGTGGCTCCAGCCAGGCGGATTTAGAATATATTTTACTTTATCAGAAAATGTAGGTGCGTTTTTCACGTCTTTGATTAATGAAATGAACTCGTGGAAAACGATATTAATCACACCTATATCTTTTGGCTGTGAAGTTAAACCGTATTTTACAGCATCTTCTGGTAGCTCTTCCTGAAAAGTACCAAACCATCTATCCCACAAAATTAACATCATTCCCATGTTTTTGTCTAAATAGCGCAAATTATTGGCGTGATGAACACGATGATGCGAAGGCGTTACAAAAATATATTCGAACCAAGGATGTAATTTACCGATCGCTTGTGTGTGTACAAGATTGCCATAAATTTGCGTAATAAGATAAGCAAAAAGCACATCCATTGCTGTGAAGCCCATAAAGGCTAACGGTAGGTAAAAGAATACACGATATAAGGGTTCAAATATAGTAGAACGAAAACCTGTAGTTAAGTTAAAATGTTCTGATGAGTGGTGGGTAACATGCATGGCCCAAAAAAACCGCACGTAATGGCCCACTACATGTAGAAACCAATATAAAAAGTCTTGAACAAGGATTAAGACAATCCAATATATCCAATTATTAGAAATTTCGAATAACCGAAATTGATGGCAGTAATCTAACAAAAAGAAGGTAGCGGTTTTCATCGCTAAATTAACGATTACTGCAACCGTCATTAAGTAAATGTTGGTCCAGGTATCTTTTTTGCTATATATTTTTTTATCGTGCGCATAGCTGAAATACATTTCAACTAAGGTTAAAATAATCACAAAACCAAATAATCCACCTATGGAAATATCACTTCCAGTAAACGTCATTTTTATAAACTATTGTAATAATTTAAACTGCTTAAGATATCGGCAGATGTTACACGGCAATTGAAGTTACAATTACCAATTTTTTCCAATAAAGAGAACATGATCTGTCCGCCTTCGTTCTTTTTGTCGCTTTGCATTAGACTCAATAACTTTGTAAAACTTTTTTCCTTTATTTTATATTTTGGATAAATTGAAAAGATATATTTACTAATATCATTTAATTCATCTGTAGTTAAATTACAATATTTAACAGAAAGGAAGGTTTCACAAATCATGCCAATCGCTATGGCTTCACCATGGGTTAGTGGTTTTTTATCATGTGTTAGCGCATAAGTTTCTATGGCGTGACCAATTGTGTGGCCGAAATTTAAAATTTTGCGCAGTCCTTTTTCCAAAGGATCTTCGGTTACTACTTTGTTTTTGATTTGAACTGATCGATATATTTCTTGCGGTTGTATATTTTTATAGTCACTGTTTTTCAAGGTTTCATAATATTGGGCATCTGCAATTAGGCCATGCTTAATCATTTCGGCAAAGCCAGATAACATTTCTCTATTTGAAAGTGTTGTTAAAAAAGTATGCTCAATAAAAACAGCTTTGGGCAAGCTAAAAGTGCCTACCATATTTTTAACGTTGTCGATATCAATACCTGTTTTACCACCTACAGAAGCATCTACTTGTGATAGGAGTGTAGTAGGGATATTGATAAAATCGACCCCTCTTTTATAGGTAGAAGCTACAAAGCCTCCCATATCTGTGATTACTCCACCGCCTAAATTAATCATAAGGCATTTACGATCTGCGCCAAAATCGAGTAAGGTTTTCCAAATTCCGATGCAAAAATCTATGTTTTTATTTTCTTCACCGGGATCAGTTTCAATGATGTCAAAATCTTCCATTTCATCTAAAAAAGATCTAAATATTGGAATACACAACGCTGAAGTATTGGTATCGGCAAAAACGAATATTTTGCTATATTGGTTTTGATTAATGATATCTTTTAGCGGACTTAAACCCGACTCAAAATAAATTGAATGTTCTGCACTATGAATTGGTTCCATTAAATTACTTCGATTATTCTGCCCATAAAATCTATTTTATCGCCAACACGAACTTTCAAACGCTTCCTGTAATCTACAACTCCGTTGTATTTTACTAAACCATCTTCTACCATGGTTTGGGCTTCGCCACCACTTTGTACTGATCCGGTTGCTTTTAAGAGTGCAATTAACGGAATAAATTCACCTTCGAGTTTAAATTGTATCATCGTAATGCAAATTTACGATTATTTATACTTTACAATGGTTTGAATTTATATTTTTGTACAATACTGACCAAGTAATCATCAAGAATGGAACTATCGCCTAAAAAAAACATCAATTTTGACAATACTGAGATCGCCTTTCAAC
>JACMOW010000080.1 GCA_014377775.1 Pedobacter sp.
TACATAATCGGTAACTCCATCTTTAATTAGCTCTACTGCATTTTCTTCACCTATAACCCCCGAAACAATAATAAAAGGAATATGTGAATGTTCTACTTGTTTGATACGGAATGCCGAAACGGCATCAAACGATGGCAGTGAGTAATCTGATAGAATCAAATCTGGATTAAAATTCACTAAACAATGCTCAAATTCTGTTTTTGTTTGAACAATTTCGGCTACAAAACTCAATTCTGACTTTTCCAGTTCGCGACAAAGTAAATCAGCATCACTACTATTATCTTCGAGAATAAGTATGTTAAGAATGGCCATCATTAACTAATTTAATTAATCCGAATGTTGGCTTAATATCAACCAATACAATCCGATTTCTTTAATGGTCTTAAAAAAGTTATCGCTATCTACAGGCTTTACAATATAACTATTTGCTCCCAATGCATAACATTTATCAATATCTGGCCCTTCATTAGAGGAGGTCAACATCACTACAGGGATAGAACTAAATGCAGGATCTGATTTCAACTTCTCGAGCACTTGTATCCCCGATACTTTAGGCATTTTTAAATCGAGTAGGATAAGTTTTGGGTGATCTATCATTTTACGATTGATATAAACACCTCTACAATACATAAAATCGAGCGCCTCAGCACCATCCATCACATGGTGAAGCTTATTCGTAAAACCACTTTTTATAAGGGCACGAATGGTAAGCGCCGCATCATCTGCACTATCTTCAACAAATAAAATTTCTATATTATCGTAAATCATTTTTCTAAATTTTAGCACTTATGCTAGGTAAACTGAAATAAAAACTGGTTCCTTCATTTAATGTTGATGTAGCCCAAACTGTTCCATTGTGTCGTTGTACGATTTTTTGAACGATGGCTAAGCCAATTCCGGTTCCTTCAAATTCATTTTGAGAATGCAAGCGCTGAAAAACGCCAAAAAGTTTATCGTAGTATTCCATATCAAAACCCGCCCCCTCATCTTTAACCTTATAAACAACAAAATTTCCCGTTTGGTGAGCGTCTATTTCAATGGTTGTTTTTTCTTTATATTTTGAGTATTTAATACCATTAGAAATCAGATTGATCCAAACTTGTTTAATCAACGATTGATCTCCCATGGCAGGTAAAAGCGCTCCTATTTTAAATTCGGGTATATTTTCACCTTCTTCAAAAACAAATTCATCTCGTATCGCATATACAAGATCGAGCATATTAATTTCAGAAAGACTTACCTGTTTTCTTCCCAGTTTAGAGAAGGCGAGCAAATCATCAATTAATTCGCCCATTTTTTTTGAATTGTTTATTATGGCATCCAGAATTTTTATACCGCTTACATCAAATTTATCCGCATAATCTTCAACAATAATTCGGGTATAGCCGTTAATTGCTCTAATTGGGGCACGTAAATCATGTGATACCGAGTACGAAAATGACTCAAGTTCCTTATTTACAGACTCTAATTGTGAAGTTCGCTCGATTACTTTTTGTTCAAGTTCATCGTTTAATTTACGAATATCATCTTCCGCCTTTTTAAGTCCTTTATTTGCGATGATCAATTCTTTTGCACGCTTCTCTTTCTCTTTATTTTGAAAAGCAAGTTCTTTATTGGCGATAATCAGCTCGGCGGCTCGGCGTTCTTTCTCGCCGTTCTGAAAAATAAGTTCTTTGTTGGCGATAATCAGCTCGGCTGCACGACGTTCCTTTTCTTCATTCTGGAAAATAAGTTCTTTGTTGGCGATAATCAGTTCGGCTGCACGGCGTTCTTTCTCCTCGTTCTGAAAAACGAGTTCTTTATTAGCGATAATCAGCTCTGCTGCCCGGTGTTCTTTCTCACTATTTTGAAAATCAAGCTCCTTATTAGCAATAATTAATTCCGCAGCACGATCCTTTTTTTCCGAATTTTGAAAATCAAGTTCTTTGTTTGCGATAATTAGTTCTGCTTCTCTTTTTACTTTTTCGGAATTTTGAAAGGCAAGCTCTTTATTGGCAATGATCAATTCATCAGAATCGTTGTTCTTCATATCCTTAACTTACAGCTGGCATTTAAAGTGAGAAGTAGTAATGAGTAATCACTTGAAGTGCAAAGCAATTCTCTTATCGAATGCTATAAAGTTAACACAATATATTGAAGTATACGTATAAAAGATTAAGATATGGCCAGTAAGTTCAGATTTGCATCTTTTCTTCTTTTGAGTTCGTTTAACATTTCATTATCACTCATCCTGAGTGCCCATGCTGGTCTTAATTCAAATCGCGATTGCTGTGAGAAAGTTTTCTGATCTGCTGCCCAGGTTAATCCGATCGTTGCCGCTAATTTGGCAACATTTGCGTATAACAATATATTACCATTATAAATGAGTTCACCTGAAGAAGTCTGATCAAAAACACCAATATCAAAAGTTAGTCCGAAACTGTACATACTATATTTAGGTGTTTCATTAATAGCAACACCACTTAATAATCTGATGCTAATTCCCTGCGCTTGTGCTAGATAAATAAGTTCTTTTGCAAAAGGAGCGAGCTCTTTGACCATAGTAAATAGCATGTCTTCATTGTGAGAATCGAGTACAGTTTTAGTTTTTTGGGTTGCTGTACGCCCTTCCCCAATAATTAATTTACATAAAGCTTTCCAAGTTTTAATTCCAGGTTTAACTTTTAAAGTTAATCTATGCTGTACCTTTTTAATCATGTCATCAATTGTGGTTTCATTGGACATGAACATATTCATAGCGAGGCCTGTATTTGCGTTCGCTTTGGGTTGATAACCTTTAATTTTGTGTGAATAGTTCATAATTTAGCCTATTTGAAATATTAAATTCTACTGCTAAATGACAAAATTTATGCACAAGATTTATGCGTGTTTATACGGAAAAAAACCACGTATTTCTACGTGGTTTTTGGTTAATTGAGGTCGATGATCTTATGCTTTAGCGCATATACTACTAAACCTGCGGTATTTCGGCTACCTGTTTTTAATAAAAGATTGTTTCGGTGTCCTTCAACTGTTCTATTACTTAAAAACATTTTTTCGGCAATTTCAGCACTACTGTGTTGTTTGCAAATCAATATTAAAACTTCCTGTTCGCGTTTAGTTAATTTATTTTCGTTCTCCAGCACAATGCTTTGCGTTTTTTTAACTAGTCCCTTACGCATTAGCTGGAGCATTGCCATGGTAAAATAAAAATCATTTTTAAACACTTCGCGAATAGCAATTTCTACTTCTTCGGGTTCAGCATTTTTTGCCAGGTATCCATTTGCACCAGCTTGAATGGTAGAAAGCACAAAATTTTCGGCTTCATGGATGGTTAAAATAATGACACGGATAGATTGGAAATCTTGCTTAAGTATTTTTAGTGTTTCCAATCCATTTAATATTGGCATCGAAAGATCGAGGACAATTACATCGGGCTTGACTGGTTCACTTGTACAAAAATCCAGTAATTCTCGTCCATTTTCGGCTTCAAATAGCAGATCCATGTGTTCGAAAGAACTAATAAGTGCGGCCATTCCTTTTCTAAAAAGTTTTTGATCGTCGGCGATGGCTACTTTGATATTCATCGAATGTTAAATTAAAAGCTTGAAAATATAAAAAAATGCGCATAACTAGATTAAATGTCGATTTTTTTCTAGATTAGAGAAAAATTAATTATCAGTTATATGAAACCAATTAACGTTCCTACCATCCCTGTTAATGAAGCCATTGCAAGGGTTACACGTTTTAGAGAAAAGATGGTAAAATCTGCAGCCATTCCAGAAAGTAATATCCCAAGGGCTATTCTTATTCCCATCGACGATTTATTGGCTATTATACAAAAATACACTACAATTGATGACGAAGGTAATGTAAAAAGTACATTAAAAGGTGTACGCACTTATTTTGCCATCAAAGCAACCGATCAGAATTTAACAGACGAGGTTACCGCATTAGTTGTAGCGGTAGATTTACAAGGAAATGATATTATTAATACAACTAGTGCCTTGGGTGTAGGTGAAGAAGGGGGCAGCGAAATTTATGATTTTACAACACCATGTCC
Source organism: Pedobacter sp. (assembly GCA_014377775.1). Taxonomy (GTDB): domain Bacteria; phylum Bacteroidota; class Bacteroidia; order Sphingobacteriales; family Sphingobacteriaceae; genus Pedobacter. The sequence goes on from JACMOW010000080.1 coordinate 4,043, forward strand.
TTCTGAATGCGACCCTGAAAGTCCATTATTTGTACCATGATTCCAATAAAATATATTTTCCATACAATTATAGTTCCATTAAGTATACTAATCCCTTTATTTGCTTTTATTTTAAATTACAAATTCGCTAAAAAAGAATCTTGCACACTTTTTTATTATCTGATTATTTCGGGTTTAATAAACGTTATTGCTATAGTAATTCGCCGTTATCATGTAAGCAATTTACCATTACTTCATTTTTATACTTTAGTTGAAACAGTTTTTTTACTTAGCTACTTTAGAATTATTTTTCATGATCCAAGATTAAAAAAAGCACTTTTAATTTTATCTATACTTTTCCCTATCGTATGCATTATTAATTTTAGCTTTTTACAAAGCATTTATACATTTAACACCTATACTCGACCCTTAGAAGCCCTAATAATTACTTTTTTCTGCCTCCTCTACCTTTATAAAAGTGGTTTTACGGAAAACTGGATCAGTAAACCTACAAGTTGGTTTAATATGGGTATTTTAATTTATTTTCCAGTTGCCTGTATTATCTTTATTTTATCTAACTACTTGGTGTTTGTAAGGATGAATAAAGAAATGAATACGATAATATGGAATATTCATGCGGTATTTGTGATGTTGATGTATTTATTTTGGGCAAAAGGTTTCAGTTTATTAAAAAATGGACGATAATATTTATATTCTTGTTTTTTATGCTGTACTGGTAGTTTTCATACTCATCACCTTTTTTCTAATTGTGTACATCAAGAATCAAAGTTTGATGTGGCAACAACGAAGAGATTTTCAAGCAAGTGAAATTCTTCAACAAAAGCAATTGCTTAATGCGGTTATCGAGTCGCAAGAGGTAGAACGGAAGCGGATTGGGGAAGATTTACACGATGAAATTGGCGGAACGTTATCGGCCATTAAGTTAATGTTAAATGTAGCCAAACAAAGCATCAACGATCACGACATACTATTGCCTACAAAGCAGCTTATTGATAAAATGATTGTCGATGTGCGGAATATAGCGCATGATCTTTCGCCCCCAGGTTTAACCATGTTTGGGCTCTATCATACTGTTGATGCCTTTGTATCCCTGATTAATAAAACAGGGGAAATAGAAGTAATCGTTAATCATCAGCCCTTAATAGAAGAAAGAATTTTTTCTGAAAAAGTAGAATTAGCAATATTTAGAGTTATCACGCAGTTAATAGCCAATACCCTTAAGCATGCAAATGCTACCCAAATACATTTGGTATTTAAGCCTAATGATATGCAATTGGTGATTGAATACATGGATAACGGGAAAGGATTTGATCTTTCTATCCTTACCAAACATCACGGAATAGGAATGCAAAACATTAAAAGTAGACTACAAATGATTGAGGCAACGTATACCTCAGAATCTAGTCCAGATAAAGGCTTTAAAATGAATATAAATTGTCCGGTTTAATTAGGTGAATATCAAAATGTAGAACACTACAACCACAGAAGCAATCAAATAAACAACCATGGTAAGTAAATATATGGTGGCACTTTTCCATAAGGAATTAAACCATCCAATTTGATAAAATTGCTTATAGGTAAGAAAAAAACTTAATATTGTTAAAAACCGTAGTAACTATAACCATCATTGCGCCATAGCCCATAAAATAACATACGGTAAGCATTATGCCATTAAAACATTAGACAGAGACATTGCAAAAACAGAAAGCATTAAGTGTTCTGCATAATTATTCTTTTGCCTATTAAACATTAAACTCCCGAATTTAGCAAAATCAGAAATAAATTACCTCACAAAAAATTCACCAACTTCAACTTCGAGTGCGTTTGCGATTTGTAATATGAGGTAAGCGGATGGGTTTATTTTCCCATTTTCTATCCTACTTATACTCTGAAAGTCTATATTGATTAAGGCACTTAGTTCTGCTTGTGTGTAGCCCTTTTCTTTTCGCAAACGAGCAACGCGTTTACCTAAAGTTTTCTTAAAAAGTTCTACATCATCTGACATTCCGCAAACTCAAAAGATTTCCATAAAAACAACTAAACATATTTGTTTACATAAGTATTTTTCTTATGTTTATTTAAATTAATGGTTATTATTAGGCCATTTTAAATCTAAAATATCAATTGTTTCTAGCCAAGAATATGTATGAAAAGAAAATTAAAAATTTTAACTGTAGAAAGAAAAAATGATGATGGCTATTGGATCGCAGGTGTATTTAATACGGATGAAGAAGTTAATAAATACATTAAACTTTACCTTTTTGAGGATGCAGTGACTGAAGTTCAAGATCTCGATTATCCGAATGAGGTAAAGAGCCTGCCAAATGGTGAATATGCCTATCAAGTAGTTGTAGTTAATCCAGAAAAATTTGTAATTGAGCAGATTTTAGCTCCTGAAGATTTTAGCGGTTTGCTTATTGATGATAACCCAAAATTACCTTTGCGAATTTTTCTTTCTGCAAAAAATGCAGAAGACGTGAAACGAAAATGCTTAAAAATAATGGCTGCGCGTGTGGCTGTAAGCTGAAAAATATTCCCCAAATTTCCCCGCATTGATGATACGACTGTAAATTCCCCAACTATCTTAGTTATTTAATTTATAGTAAAATATACGCTGTATCAACTGTAAGGAGCATCTTCTATCTTAAAAGAAAAAATTTAAGAATGGCATTACTGTTGTATATTATTATTTAAATAATAAAGATATGAAATTTTTAAAGCCGATACTTATTATACTTGCTGTTATCGCTTTAACCTATAGCGTAAGTGCAAGAGAAGTTTCTTTTAACAGATTAACTGATAAATTAACTCCGCCATCTAAAACGTTACCGATAAATGGCGATCTCTTATTCGCTTTTACAGCGATATTTTCGTTAGGTGGGTATATGGCTTTTAAGAAATAATTTAGCTATACCCCGCTATTTACAAAAAAGCCACCATCTACATTAATCACAGTACCTGTTACAAACGAAGAGGCATCACTAAGTAACCATTGTAAAGCGCCGATTAATTCATCTGTTGATCCAAAACGTTTAAATGGTGTTTGTTTAATCACTAAATTTCCCCTTTCTGTATAGCTTCCATCAAGGTTTGTAAGTAGTGCTCTATTTTGCTCAGTTAAAAAAAATCCTGGCGCAATGGCATTCATCCTCACTTTATCACCAAACCTATTGGCCAGCTCAACGGCAAACCATTGCGTGTAACAATCTATTGCAGCTTTACCCATACTGTAACCTAGTACACGCGTAATTACTCTTTTTGAACTCATAGAGGAAATATTTACAATACTTCCTTTACCTGCATCGAGCATTACTTTACCAAAAATCTGCGTTGGAATCAATGTACCCCACAAATTAAGTTCCATCGCCTTGCGCATCCCATTCATGTTCATTCCAAAAATATCGTCGTCCTTTAAAACAATAGCTTCTGGAATATTTCCTCCTGCTGCATTTACAAGTCCGTCTATTTTGCCAAACATATTCAATACTTTATCTCGAGCCTTTTCCAATGCCCTTTCGTCTAGTACATCGGCGATTAACGCAATAGCCTTACCCCCATTTTCTTCAACTTTAGCAACCCTATCATTCGCTACCACTTCATTTCGCCCCAATATAGCTACAGTACCTCCAGCAGCCGTAATGCCATTGATAAAAGATTGGCCAATAATACCTGTACCACCTGTTACCACAATTACTTTATCTTTCAAAGAAAAATTCGTCATATTTATTTTTTATGTGATTAAAAAGATTAAGCTATAAAGTATTTACCGTGGCAGCACCAACTGATAAATTTGTCCTCGGTTTCCGGTTAACAGTACGAGGTCACCATTTTTCGCTTTTTGAATGGCGTTAAAATTAAGTGCAGAGATATTGGTCCAGTTTTGGCCTCCATCTGAAGAGTAATCAGTGCCCGAACTACCCGTTGCAAACCAAAGCTGGTCTTTAATGTGTTCAACTGCAGATCGATAACCTAATACGGGTGTTGTGGGTTTAGTCCAATTTTTCCCACCATTGGTGGTCAATAGCACATTGTTTGTATGCTCCTTATCTTTTAAATAATTACCACCAACAACGATTCCAGTCTTTGCATCCGAGAATCCAATAGAAAATGGGCCAGTACTACTTTCACCTTGTATAATTGGACAATGGTACACTTTCCACTTTTTACCATAATTTGGGGAATAATAAATATTAGAAACCTTGCCGCCACTTGCTATCCATACTTTACCGTCGTTACCAGTTCTGATGGTGGTACCGCTAGCGGCGAAACCTGCTTCGCCCATGACAAATTTTTTCTTTAAATTATCTGATATGTTATTCCAAGTTAAACCCCCATCGATTGTTTTTAATAGCTGCATTTTATTGTTGATAGGGTCACCAAAAATAATCCCTTCTTTTCGATTCCAAAAACCCATTCCATCTAAAAAAATTGCTGAGTCGATATTTTTATAGGTTTCCCTCCAGCTTTTGCCACCATCTGCAGTAACCAAAATATAGGCTGGCGTGCCTGCATTTACAACCACAGCATTTTGATCGTCGAATGCCTCAATGTCTCTAAAATCTAACTTCTCATAGCCTTTAGGTGTTGTCCACTCCCAAGTTTCTCCTCCGTTTAATGTTTTACCTACCTGTCCGTTACTCCCACTTACCCAGGCAACACGATCTGAAACCACAGAAATACCACGCATACTGGTATTTTTTCCAGCAGTTAATTGCTTTAGCTCAAAGCGTTGAGAAAAGCAAAATGCAGGAAGCAACAAAAAAAACAAGGTTAGATTTTTCATTAGCTATTATTTAATTCGTTTCCAGGTCTCAGAGCGACCGATTAATGATATACCTATGTAGCCTCTGATATTAAGTTGGCCATTTTCTTTTAATGTTAAGTTGCAAGAATAGGTTTTCCCAGTATTGGGATCATAAATCGTTCCATCCGTCCACTTTCCATTTTCAAAAATAAAATCTTTTAAAATTTCGAGACCCAACATTGGTTTAACACGTAAACTAGTGTTAGGATTTTTATTATCTACTTTAGGCTTCCCCTTTTCATCATTGGGTTCTTTGATCCAAGATAGTTTACCAAAATATTTATCTGACCGCTTGTATATTTCAATCTGACCATCGCCTGTAGCGCTAAGCCATTTACTTATAACAGCATCTTTATTTTGAGCAAAACTGGTTAAAGTACTAAAAGCTAAAAAAAGAATAAAAAAGAATTTTCTTTGTACCATTTCATAAAGTTAGCAATCTAGTTTAGAAAATAAAATTCAA
>JACMOW010000081.1 GCA_014377775.1 Pedobacter sp.
TATCGTTAACTGTATAAATTTTTCCATTATAGATAATTAAATCTGCTTTTTGCTTGCTGCAACTGGTTAGCAGGAGCAGCAATACGAATACTAAGGAGAGTTGTTTCATGTTTTAAAGATAGAAAAAGGTTTGGAGTTTTCATGAACAAAGAATAATGAGCAAAGAGTAAAGACTAGGCGTTTAGCCCTGCTCTTTGTTCCTTAATCTTTGCTCTTTGTTCCTCTTAAGTCATTAAGTATCAATTATGTAAAAACAGACTTAAGGATAAGGCTAATTTTCGCTAAATTAGCGACCTTACGATAAGCATAAATGTCTGATATTATACAACTTTTACCCGATAGTGTGGCCAATCAAATTGCGGCCGGAGAGGTGGTGCAGCGACCTGCATCAGCGGTAAAGGAATTGCTCGAAAATGCCATTGACGCAGGTGCGGATAAAATACAATTGATTATAAAAGATGCTGGAAAGGCATTAATCCAAGTGATAGATAATGGTTGCGGTATGACCGTAACGGATGCAAGAATGTGTTTTGAGCGCCATGCAACTTCTAAAGTACGCAAGGCAGAAGATTTATTTGCCATTCGCACCATGGGTTTTAGAGGTGAAGCAATGGCTTCTATTGCTGCCATTGCGCAGGTAGAGTTAAAAACCAAGCGCCATGAAGATGAAGTAGGTACTTTAATTCAGATTGAAGGCGCTTCTTTTGTTAAGCAAGAGCCCGTGGGTACACCAAATGGGAGTAGTATTTCGATTAAAAATCTTTTTTATAATACACCAGCACGTAGAAATTTTTTAAAAAGTAATCCTGCCGAAATGCGCCACATCATCGATGAATTTCAGCGTGTGGCCATGGCGAAACCTACTATTGCTTTTAGTTTACACCACGATGGGGTAGAGATTTATCGCTTGCCATCATCAGCTTTAAAGCAACGTATCATTCATTTATTTGGAAATAATTACAATGAACGTTTAATCCCTGTTGAAGAAGAAACCACCATCATTAACCTGAAAGGATATATTGGAAAGCCTCAATTCGCAAAAAAAACGAGAGGGGAGCAATTTTTCTTTGTGAATGATCGCTTTATAAAGGATGCTTATTTAAATCATGCCGTAAACAAGGCTTATAAAGAATTATTGCCTGATGATAATTTTCCTCTGTATGTGTTATTTATCGACATTGACCCAGCAAAGATTGATGTAAATGTGCATCCAACTAAAACGGAGATTAAATATTTGGACGAAAAATCTATTTATGCAATCATCCATTCGGCAGTGAAAAGATCTTTGGGTAGATTTAACATTACACCAACGATCGATTTTAACCAAGAAACAGCGTTTAATGCGATGATAACACCTAAAGCACATGAAGATATTGTGCCGCCTAGTATTGCATTTAATCCCGATTTTAACCCATTCGGACAAATTAAGTCGACCACCAAGGAGCTTCCTTTTTTGAGAAATCATGGTAATGCGGGTACAAGTACACAAAATTGGGGCTCGCTGTATGAGGTTTCTCAACACAAATTGCCCGAACAATCTGCCTTACCTTTGATAGAAGCTTCCCAAAAACAATTTATGCAGGTACATAACTGTTACATTGTTTCACAGATTAAATCGGGTATAATGGTAATTGACCAGCAAGCGGCGCATGAAAGAATTTTATACGAACGGTTTTTACTTCATTTAGAGGATCGAAAGGGAGCATCGCAACAAAGTTTATTCCCACAAACGGTAACCTTGAGTCCGAATGATTATGAATTGGCAAAAAGTTTGCTAGAAGATATCAAGAGCTTAGGCTTTGAAGTGCGAGAATTTGGAAAAAATACCTTGGTAATTGAGGGGGTTCCGGTTGATTTGGGAAGTACAAATATCAATGAAATGCAATTATTTGAACAATTAATAGAAGGGTATAAAAACTCACAGCAAGAATTAAAACTAGATAAGCGGGATTCGTTAGCCAGAAGCATGGCTAGAAACAGTGCAATTAAAGTAGGGACGTCGTTAAGTCAGCAAGAAATGAATACCTTAATTGAAGAACTTTTTGCTTGTAAAACACCTAACTTTAGCATCAATGGAAAGCCCGTGATACAAACCATTGCTCTGAGCGAAATAGCACAGAAGTTTGAGCGGTAGGGGGCAGGATTAAAGATCAAGGAATAAAGATCAAGGAATAAAGATTAAGGAATAAGGATTAAAGGAGGCAGAAAAGTACGAAAGTAAACGTCTCCTTACCAATTAAACAACTAAAAAACTGATAAACAAAACATGAATAACATACCACCAGTTGTAAAGAATTTATTGATTATTAACGTGCTTTTTTTTGCCGCCAAATGGCTTTTTGAGGCACAAGGAATTCCAATTACTCAATATTTAGCAGTATTTTATTTCGATTCTCCATTTTTTAAGATTTGGCAGCCTATAACTTACATGTTTATGCACGCAAATATGATGCATATTTTTTTCAATATGTTTGCCCTCTATTCATTTGGAGGGATTTTGGAGGCGCATTGGGGTGGAAAGAAGTTCATTAATTTTTACTTGATTACCGGTCTGGGTGCACTAGCGTTACAGTGGGCGGTTCAGGCTTTTGAAGTTTATCAGATTACGGGTTCGCCAGTGAACGATATTGCAACGCTGGAAGCGTTAGGTAACCAAACTATTTATTCGATTTATGCTGGCCCAATGGTGGGTGCTTCGGGTGCAATTTTTGGCTTATTGGTTGCTTTTGCCATGCTATACCCCAATATGGAGATGTACATTATGTTTATTCCAGTTCCTGTAAAAGCGAAGTATATTATACCTGTTTATATTGTGATCGAATTATTTTTAGGAGTAGGTAAATTTTCAGGAGATTCTGTTGCCCACTTTGCCCACTTAGGCGGTGCTTTAATTGGCTTTATTTTAGTTAAATTATGGCGAAACAACAACACATTTTACGATTATTATGAATAGGGGTATATTAGACGATTTGCGATTAAAATTTTTTAAGTCTGGCAGTCCAGCCATGCTGTATATAGGTATTAACGTAGTTATATTTTTAATAGGTGGTTTGATTGGGGTAATGCTCACATTATCTGGAAATAGGGGTTGGGTAGAGACGCAAATTCAAGCGTATTTTGCATTTCCGGCTAACTTAAGCAGTTTACCTATTAAATTTTATACCGTCCTAACGTATCAATTTTTTCATGCCGATTTTTTTCATGTTTTATTTAATATGTTATGGCTGTATTGGATTGGTCAAATATTTTTAGAATTTCTAAAACCTCGTCAATTTCACTTTGTGTACCTTGGGGGAGGGATTTTAGGGGCGCTTACTTTTTTACTATTATTTAATACCATCCCAGCATTTTCGGGTCAACAAGCTACTTTAATTGGTTCTTCGGCAAGTGTAATGGCTGTTTTAGCTGCAACAGCAACATTAGTTCCAGATTATAGCATAAGGCTAATGTTTATTGGGGAACTCAAATTAAAATATCTTATTTTAGCTTACGTGCTTTTGGATATCATCAGCTCTGCTGGAGACAATGCAGGAGGAAGTATAGCGCATTTGGGTGGCGCATTATTTGGCTTTATCTTTATTAAATCATTGCAAAATGGAAAAGATTGGAGTGCTTTTTTTGAAAGAAAACCGAAGTTGAGAGTGGTGAAAAATAAATCTCCAAAAAAGAGTGAATTTAAGATTAATCAAAAAGAGGTGGATATGATTTTGGATAAAATTTCTAAATCAGGTTACGATCAATTAAGCAAAGAAGAAAAGGAAACTTTGTTTAAGGCAAGTAAGAATTAATGAGAAATAAAAAGATAACATTTTTTGATAAATGTGTGTTCTTAATCGCTATTATAACGGCAATTGGAATGTTTATGGGTATTAGAGCTGGCGTGAGCGATCCTCGTGAGCATATCATTATTGCGTTTTTCGGACTGGCGTATCCATTTTTTCTATTGGCTAATGTTTTGATTTTGGCTTATTGGACTTTAAGAGCAAAATGGTTAATTTCTGCATTAACGTTGGTTCTAATTTGTTATGGAGGTAACACTTTAATAGCAACATTCGGCTTTTTTGGTACTAAGGGTGAAACGCAAAAGGATGATAAAGCACTGGTTAGAATGATGACCTATAATGTGCATAATTTTACACCTTATGGAGAAGAGATGACACTTCTAATGAAAGAAAAAATGCTTAGTGTGGTGATTGAGCAACAGCCTGATGTAGTTTGCTTTCAAGAATTTTATACCCGAGAAAAGGGCCCTTATGATATAGTTGATAGTCTGAAAAAGTTACTTAATGTTAAATATTACTATTTTGAACCCTCCAGTAAAAGTGAAAGAGAAGCCATTGGAATGGCAATTTTCTCTCGATTTCCAATTACAAATAAAGGGAGGATTACTTTTAGTGGTGTAACGGGAAATGAAAGCATCTATGTAGATTTAAAAGTTAAGCATAAGGTAGTTCGAATATATAATGTGCATTTGCAATCGATCTCCTTTATGAAAGAAGATTATACCTACTTAGATCAGGTTACTAAAGAGATGGATCCAAAAATGAGTGCTTCGAAGCGGATCATAAGGATGTTGAAATATGCTTTTAAAAAGCGAAGTGAGCAAGTTGATCTGATGAAAGCACACATGCGAGCCTGCGAAACGCCTTATGTTGTTGCTGGCGACTTTAACGATACGCCAGCATCTTATGCGGTTAGGAAAATGACAGACTCACTAAATAACGCATTTATTAAAAAGGGGCAAGGATTTGGTAAAACTTACAATGGGAAGTTTCCAAATTTCCAGATCGATTATATAGCTACCACTAAAGATATTGAAGTGGTTAACTATCAGATTATTGAAGCGAAATTATCTGATCATTTTCCAGTACGAAGCGACCTTAAGTTAAAAAACTAATCATCAAATTTTCCATATAAGTATTAAATTTGTACCATGATACAAAAGCTGCAGTTATACAATACCATTTCACGTAAAAAGGAACAATTTGAGCCGCTAAATGCACCTCATGTAGGCATGTATGTGTGTGGCCCTACAGTTTATAGTGATGTGCATTTGGGTAATTGTAGAACATTTATTTCGTTCGACTTAATTTTTAGATATTTAAAATTTAGTGGTTACAGGGTGCGCTATGTGCGTAATCTTACTGATGCTGGTCATTTAGAGGGCGACAGAGACGAGGGTGATGATAAATTTGCAAAACGTGCAAAGTTGGAACAGCTTGAGCCAATGGAAATTGTACAAAAATATACCTTGGGCTTTCATGATGTGATGCGGGTGTTTAATACCTTGCCTCCTAGCATTGAACCTACCGCAACCGGTCATATTATCGAGCAAATTGAAATGATAAAAACTATTATTGCGAATGGTTATGGCTATGAAGTGGATGGAACAATTTATTTTGATGTAGAGAAATATAGCAAGCAATATAATTATACGGTATTAACCAATCGTAATTTAGAAGATATGCTTGCCAATACCCGAGAATTGGGTGGACAAGATGATAAGCATGGTAGATTGGACTTTGCCTTATGGATAAAGGCGAAACCCGAAACCTTGATGCAATGGGCATCTCCATGGGGCGCAGGATTTCCGGGATGGCACATTGAGTGCTCGGCAATGAGCGCTAAATATTTAGGGCAGGAGTTTGATATCCATGGCGGGGGATTAGATTTAGCCGCTACGCATCATACCAATGAAATTGCACAATCAGAAGCTTGTAGTCATATTCAGCCTGCTAAATACTGGATGCATACCAATATGTTAACCGTTAACGGCACACGGATGTCTAAATCTGCTGGAAATGGCTTTTTACCTGATGAATTGTTTACGGGCAATCATCCACTGCTAAAAAAAGGGTATAGCCCAATGACGGTTAAGTTTTTTATGCTGCAGGCACATTACCGCAGTACGTTAGATTTTTCGAACGAGGCCTTAGAAGCTTCCGAAAAGGGTTTTAGGCGTTTAATGAATGCAATCAGTTTATTGCCAAAGCTGAGTACTAGTGAGCAAAGCGATTTTCAAATAGAACCGATTCGTGTTAACTGCGTCAATGCCATGAATGATGATTTTAATAGCCCGATTGTTATTGCAGAATTGTTTGAGGCGGTTAGAATAATTAACATTGTTTACGACGGAACTGCTACAATTTCTTCAGAAGAATTGGATAAACTAAAAGCTTTAATGAGCGATTTTGTTGTCGATGTTTTTGGTTTGAAAGATGAAGATAGCAGTAATGCCGAATTAAATGATGTATTAGCCATGGTAATCGAATTACGTAAGGAGGCAAAAGAGAATAAAGATTACGCAACCTCTGATAAAATTCGCATCGGTTTACAGGAAATGGGGATACAACTAAAAGATAGTAAAGACGGAACTACTTGGAGTAAGGTATAATTCATTTTTTAGCTATATTCGTTAACTATTTAAAACTATGAAAAAAATCTTTTATACCCTATCTGCATTATTAATTTGTTTTTCTGCTTATGCTCAAAAATCAGACGGAAGTGCAAAGTCTTTAGCCAATGCCGAAATGGCTTTCTCGGCCTACACATTAAAGAATGGAACAAATGCTGCGTTTACTACTTTTGCTGCACAAGATGGCATTGTGTTTAGACCAAATGCTGTGAATGCCCGAAAATTTTATGCTACAGCACCTGATATGAAAAATTTGTCGTGGGCGCCAAGTTATACACAAATGTCGAGAAGCAGGGATTGGGGATTTACCACAGGTGCCTATATGATAGATGGCGAGCAGAAAGCATACGGACAATATGTGTCGGTATGGCGAGGTAAAGGTGGTAATTGGGAACTCATTTTAGATATGAGTGCTGAAACGAATAAGCCATTGCAAAAAGTTGTACCTGTTGTAATTGAACCTAAGGATAAATTTACCCCTGTTTTTGCTAATGAAAAAGATCTGAAAACAAGTAGAGACATTATCTATACTACTGAAAAAACATTAAATACGACGTTAAAAACGTATGGAGCTAGTGCATTTTCTGGATTTTTAAGTGCCAATTCTCGTTTGTTATTTCCCGGAACAGAGCCAATTTTAGGTAAGGAAAATATTCAGGCCTTTAATAATCGGATGATTGATAAAATAAACTTAAAAACTGTATCTGCCGATAAGGCATTGGGTGGCGACTTAGCTTACACTTATGGGATAGCAACTATCGATTATAAAACAGATTTACGCGAAAGCTTCAATTATTTATATATATGGGAACGTCAGGCCGATTTTAGTTGGAATATTTTAGTGCAAATTTATACTTTAGCAGAACGTTAAACCAAACCAAATATAAACCTGAAGGATTTCGGCTTTGCTGAGATCCTTTTTTTGTTCTATGTTGATAAGCTACCAGCATTGGATAAGATATAAATTCGAAATTATTTGCGTTAATATTAAGTAGCATTATAAAATGAACAAACTCATACTTTTATTTGCCATTTTTCAATTTGCTTTGAGCGGATTTGCTCAACATAAATTTGATGTTCAAGGTAAAGCGGGCTGCCGTGGCATTATGCCCGAAAATACCATTTCAGGCATGATTAAGGCCCTCGTGCTAGGTGCAACTACATTAGAAATGGATGCGGTAATTTCAAAAGATAAACAGGTAGTGTTATCTCAAGAGCCTTACTTTAATCATGAAATTAGCTTGTCGCCTGATGGGAAGCCAATAGCCTTTAAGGATGAAAAAAGGCATAATATCTTTAAAATGAATTATGAAGAGATTAAAAAGTATGATGTTGGAAGCAAACTTCATCCTCGATTTCCTGGTCAACAAAAGTTTAAGACTTATAAGCCTTTGCTTGCAGAGGTGATAGACTCAGTTGAGAATTACGTTAAGCTATATGGATTGAGTAAACCAGATTATAGTATTGAAACAAAATTAATCCCAAAGGGGGATGGAGAATTTCAGCCCGATCCCGCTACCTATATAGAGTTGATTATTGAAATTGTAAAGAAAAGGAGGCTAGAAAAAAGAGTAATTATTCAATCTTTTGATGTGAGAACGCTCCAATATCTACATGGTAAATACCCAAAAATTAGAACTTCTCTACTAATAGACGAGAAGGAAGATTTTGAAAATAACATGAAAGAGTTGGGTTTTAATCCAACTATCTATAGTCCATACTCAGTTTTAGTAGGGAAAACATTGGTTGATAAGTGCCATGCTTTGGGAATTAAAATTATTCCGTGGACGATTAATTCAACAAAGGAAATTACTTATTTAATGAATTTAGGAGTAGATGGGATAATTACCGACTACCCAAATGTAATGGGACAGATAAGCAACTAATCGTCTTCTCTAAAACAAATCTTTAATAATCTGGGCTATCGATAAGCCTTCTGCCTCCGCTCTATAATTACGAACAATGCGATGGCGTAAAATGGCTTCGGCTATGGCTTGTACATCTTCAATATCTGGAGCGTATTTGCCCGAGATAGCGGCATGGCATTTAGCACCTAAGACTAAAAATTGAGAGGCCCGTGGTCCGGCGCCCCAGCTCACATAGTTATTGATGGCTGCTGATGACAAAGGGGTATTTGGGCGAGTTTTAGCAGCTAACTTAACCGCATATTCTAAAACGTGATCGGTAATGGGGATACTGCGGATCAATTTTTGAAAAAACTGTATTTCGCTGGCGTTAATTATTTTCTCAAGCGTAACTTCTCTATTGCTTGTTGTGTTTTTAACAATGGTTAATTCATCTTCAAATGCAGGATAATCTAAGTAGATGTTAAACATAAAACGATCCAATTGCGCCTCAGGAAGGGGGTAGGTTCCTTCTTGTTCAATTGGGTTTTGAGTAGCTAGAACAAAAAATGGCTGCGGTAAACTATGCGTTTGACCAGCTATCGTAACTGCTTTCTCTTGCATCGCTTCTAACAATGCTGCCTGGGTTTTTGGAGGGGTACGGTTAATTTCATCCGCTAAGATGATGTTAGAAAAAATGGGCCCTTTTATAAATTTAAGATGACGATCTTCTCCTAAAATTTCGGCGCCAATAATATCACTTGGCATCAAATCAGGTGTAAATTGAATCCGGTTAAAAGAGAGGTCTAAAACGCTGGAAACGGTTTGTACCAATAAAGTTTTAGCCAAACCCGGTACGCCAACTAACAAGCAATGGCCATTGCTAAAAATGGCGACTAATACAGATTTTATCACCTCATCTTGACCAATAACTACCTTATTAATTTCAGACTTGATTTTTAAGAAGGACTGATGCAAGGCATCGACAGCTTTTACCTCATTTTCAAACTGCATGAAACTTATTTTTTTTCGTTTTTAAACCAAAGTTTCAATTCGTTGCAAGTGGCAAATTCTTCATCAACTTTAATATAAGTGGTTTCTTTACGCTTCTCGAACCATTCGCTCACAACGCGATCTTCTTTTTCCTTTTGTGCACGCTCCTTAAATTTCGGGTAGTCTTGCGCTAAATTTCCTTTATGTGGGGGAATTTTAGATTTTAGAAAGAAAATTTTATAACCTTCTTTTGCCTGTTCTGGGGTTGAAAAAGCAACAGGTTTAGAAATTCCTCCAATTTTCATGGTGTCAATCACCACAAAAACACTTGGATCTAATTTTTCAACTGGTATAAATGTAGTTCTGGCCGTAACATTATCTGCATATAACATCATACCACCGTTGTATTGTGTTTCTTTATTATCAGAATAGGTTGATGCAGCAAACGCGAATGGCATTTTCTTTACTGTAATATCGTTATAAATACTATCTGCTTTTAATTTTAATCGGCTTAAGCTTTCTGGTGTGGTTTGTGGGCGTACTAAAATGTGTCGGGCGTGTACCTGTTCTCCTCTACGTTCAATAACTTGCAAAAAATGATAACCAGCATCAGTTTCAAAAACTGGTGATATTTCCCCAGTTTTTAATTTAAAAGCCCATTGTGTAAATTCCTTAAACATGGCAGTTCTGTCAAAAAAACCTAAATCGCCACCTTCTGAAGCAGAACCAGGGTCTTCTGAGTAGCTTTTTGCTAAAAATCCAAAATCTTCACCGCTTTTTACACGAAGCCTCATTGCTTCAAGCTTATCATAATATTTTTGTTTTTCAGCTTTGCTTAACTTCGGATATAAGGCTATTTCTCCCACCTCCACTTCTGTGCTTATGTCTGGTAAACTATCTTTTTGATAAGTTTCGAAATATTTTTTCACCTCTAGTGGTGTAACACTAACATTTTCAGTAATTTTTGATTGCATTTTGTTCGCAATTAAGCCCTCTTTTACATCGGGTCTCATCTCGTCCTTATACTGTAATACCGATTTGCGTAAAAATTGCTCCAACTGTTCTTGTCCACCCATGCGTTGTATCTGGTAACGCATACGTTTATCCAATTCATCATCCACCTGATTTTCTTGCACAACAATAGAATCGATTTCGGCTTGTTGCTTTAATAGTTTTTGAATAAGCATTTGCTGCAAATACACGCATTTAATCCGTTCGTTGGCCGGATTACCTTGATTTAAATAAAAGCCATATTGTTGATTTAATTCAGATAATAAAATAATATTACTACCTACTACCGCAACTACTTTATCTATTGCTTGCTTTTGTGCTTGTACATTCATAAACAGACACAAAAATGCAGCTGCTATATATAAGGATTTCTTCATTCTATGTATTCAATTGTAATTATTCGCAAAGTTAATATTATTCATGTAAGTATTTGCTTATAGCTTCGCTAAATGCCTCAACTCTTCGTCATTAATCTTTACAGTATATTTTGTTCTCAGTAATTTAATCCAATCGTTTTCTAGGTTCTGCTGATAGTCTGCAATCACTTGTCCTCGTATTTCATCAAAACCTTTGTTGGCATAATTCGAAGCATTTGCATTATAAAACTCGCGGAGTTTGTTTTCATCATCCCATGCTTTACTCCAAACTTTTTTTTCAGAGATGTTAAACATTAAAACTCCCTCTCGATATTCATTCATAATAAATGCATATTCTATATCTTTTGGGGAGGTCTTTCTTTGTGCCTTTAAAGCATTTTCATACCCATTAATTTCTGTCTTATAGGCGGTATCGGCATCTAATCCCATTGATCTGGCATCGATAACCTTAAGTTTAAAGTTGATGTAAAGGTTTAAGTAGGTAGACAAATCAGCATAAGACACATTCGTAACACCGCGATGGTTTTTCTTATAAACCCACAGAAACTCTTTACTGCTTATAGATTTCCCATTTACTAACGCTACATTTTGCGAAAAAGCAAGGAAATTTAAACAGCAGAATATAAAAATGCAACAGACTTTTCTCACAAAAGACAACGGCTAACTATTTTAATGGATAAAAATAACAATTTAAGAAGCTATAATAAGATATTTAACTAATTTTAACAGAAATATTTTCTGCTAAATATAAATATGGTTAACCAACTTACAAATAACGCCGAAGCCTTACGTTTATTTTTTACAGAGGATATTTATTTGGTTGCCAATGGGAATGAAATTACCATAAAGGAAGAATTAGCCCTAGAGCCACAAAAACCGAAGACCGTATTTAACTACCTTGGGAAAAATCAAAAAAACATTTTGATTTTAGTGAATGATAGCCAAAATGATGTGAGTACAGAACAGGGCAGAGAATTGTTGCGAAAATTAGTTAAAGCGATTAATTTAACTGCAAATGATTTTGCTTTGGTTAACTATTCGGATTATACATCAGAAAAATACAATGACTTACTCGCTTTCTTTAATTGCAAGTTAATGATAGCCTTTGGAGTAAACGCTGTTGATCTTAATGTACCAGCTCAGCCTTTACACCAGCTTATTAATTACGAAGAAGCGACGCTATTGTTTGCCGAAAATCTGCATGATTTGGACACAGATCAAGCAAGTAAAAAAATATTATGGACAAGTTTGCAACAACTTAAATGATGAACCAATTGGTTTTTGCATCAAGCAATATTCACAAAACAGCAGAAGTAAGTGCATTGTTATTACCCCATTATAAAGTACTCAATCTGGTCGATATTGGCTGCCTAACAGATATTCCTGAAACAGGTGATAGCTTTGCCGAAAATGCAACCTTGAAAAGTACGTATGTAGCCGAAAATTTTAAGTTAGATTGCTTTGCAGACGATAGTGGATTAGAAGTTGAAGCGCTTAATAATGAACCAGGGATCTTTTCGGCACGCTACAGTGGTTCAAGAGGAGATGAACTTAATTTAAACTATCTTTTAGCAAAGATGGAGGGAATAAGCAATCGTAAGGCTAGGTTTAAAACCGTAATTTCACTCCTGTTAGGTGGAAAAAATTATATTTTTGAAGGAGTTATTAATGGTGAACTGCGAACACAACCAATAGGCACAACAGGTTTTGGTTACGACCCTATTTTTCAGCCTGATGGCTACGCCGAAACATTTGCACAAATGCCTATGGCACAAAAAAATAAAATTAGCCATAGAGCAATCGCATTACAAAAATTGATCGGCTTTTTAAAAGCTAGGAGTTAATGATCCCTTAGTTTTTCTTGGTTGTGTCTGTTTTAAGTAAAGGTGCAATAGGCTTTGAAATAATTTTATTCGAGTCGAGCTTTACTGCTACCTTGTTACTATTATTGGTGTTTGGAACTGGCTTCTTCTCTGTAGAGGTAATAACAGATTTCTTTACTGGTTTTTTTATATTGGTTTTTGGGACAACTTTTGGTTTAATAATGCTTTTTGTCGGCAGCCCTTTAATAATGTCGTTTTTGCTTTTGGGCCTTAATTCAGGTTTCCAGATAAATCCAGTAAGTAATGCCTCTTTTAATGTTTTGTCTGCAGGTAAAAATGTTCCTTCTACTCCTTTAATTGTCTTCACACTAGAAATTGTTTTATCTTCAAAAATAATTTTTATCCTTGCACTAACGGTTTGGTTTTGCTGGTATTTTCCGTCTTCCTTTTTATCGTAATAAATACTTTCGGCATTCCCATCTACATACAAATGTCTGATCTCGCCATCATTAAAAAAGGCGGTAATAATTTTACCTTTTATCTGATTAAACTTAGTAGTGTCTGCTTCTTGATCTGCAATAAATCCATTTTGAAAAACCTGGGCACTGTTTATTTTCTTGCTCTTAAATTGTACATAAATGGTATCTCCAGTTTGTTGTGAACTGTCAGCCCATAATATCGGACTTTGATATAATCTTAGTGTAGAATCAGCTGCTGTAAAGAACAGGGAATCAGATTTTGCCTGCAAATTGGTTTTGTACACACGAACATTATGGTAAGCCCTAATGGTTCGCGTTTTTACCGTATCGGCGGGATTAAAAGGAGTTGAATCTATTTTTTTTGGCGGTATAAGTGGTTTTGGTGCTGTTCCAGTACTTTTTTTAGGTGTAGTTTTAGCTACATCTGCTTTTGCATTGATTTTAGGAACAACGAGCTTTATAGAGTCTTTAACCAAACTATCTTTTTTTGGAACTATTTTTAAATTTAATTTCGTGCTATCTGTTAGTGCTTTCACCGAGTCGACGATCTGTTCTGAACGACCTGCTAACTCTATTTTATTCTTTTCGTCTTTTTTCTTTTCTTTATCCTTTTTGCTTTGCTTTGCATTTACCTTTGGCTTGGCTACTGGTTTTTTGGGAGTTGGAGTTGTTGCAGTTTGAGTAGCTTTAAGGGCCTCTGTTTTCGATTTTTCTTCTTCAACACCAATTTCGTCATCTGCCAATACAGTGGGTTTTTGAATCAGCTTCAATGCTTTCTGTAACGATCGCTGCGCTTCAAGTATATCGGCGCCAAGCCATAAGGTATCGGCAGTAAGTTTCCCATCAACACGCACTGAGTCTGATGTGCCCATTCCTACATATGCGTGATCTTTAACTACAATCCGTTCTCCTTCTTTGAAATATTCGCCTAATTGTCCGCGCAGTACAAGTTTATCTTCCGAATCGTTAAAAATTATATTTTTAACTGCCTTGCCATATCCTTTTTTACCATCATAGTATAAGCTATCACCTTTCAAGGTTTTTGTGCCTTGTGTGTAAAGATTTTTCTTACCAAAAAATGCCTTTTCACTTTTGGTATTATACTCCCCGTTTTCGGTATAAAGATTATCATCTTTACCTTTTATGTTGGTTGGACCGTAAAAATAGGTCTGATTGGTAAAGGTGTTATAACGTAAAGTATCAGATTTAATGGTCACAGAATCGGTAACCACCACCACATTATATTTAAAATACGCATCTTTTGTACTGGCCAAATAATAACCTTTTTTACTGGTTACGGTAGTGCCGTTTTTGTTCAGTATTTTTCCATTTTCAACATAGGTTCCAACGCGAGTAGCCATATTATAATCAAAAATGTTGGTGGTAAGTAAAGTAGAGGGATCAGACATCCGCACTTTATTAGTAAGATGTGCCATTTTTGAATTCCCATCATAATTGAGCAGATCAGAATAAATATTTATCGTGTCTTGATTAATATGCACATTTCCAAAAGCCTCAAAATAGTTTAATTCTTTCCATAAACGCGCACTATCGCAGGTTAATATTGCGCCATCATGCTCAAAAACAGGTTTTTTTACATGCGTAATTTTGGTAATATTATTAACTGTAGCGACTTCTGAGTCCCTAAGAATAATTTTTGTTCGCTGTTGAGCATACAATAAGCTGGGGAAGAGGATGAATAGGAAGAATAAGCGTAATTTTTGCACTTTACAAAGTTAAGTTTAATTTTTTTATTTTTGAGCCATGTTACCCGTAGCTAGCTTTATAGATTATATCAAAAAAAATGCCCTTTTTACTCAAAAGGATAAAATGTTATTGGCCATAAGTGGAGGGAAAGACTCGATACTTATGGCTCAGCTATTTAAACTCGCGGGTTTTAAATTTAGTATAGCGCATTGTAATTTTAATTTAAGAGGCGATGAATCACAACGAGATGAAGCTTTTGTGAAGTTATTTGCATCAACATTGGAAGTGCCTTTTTACAGCGCTCATTTCGATACAAAGGCTTATGCAAAAGAAAATCATTTATCTACTCAAATGGCCGCAAGAGATTTACGTTACCAATGGTTTGAGGAAATACGGGCTAATCATGGCTATGATTTTATTGCATTGGCGCATCACCAAAACGATTCGATAGAAACCCTATTGCTTAATTTAACCAGAGGGACAGGAATTAGAGGATTGCATGGCATTTTACCCAAAAGGGGATATTTGGTTCGACCGTTATTGTTCCTGTCAAGACAACAAATTGATGAACTTATCGAAAAAAATCATATCGATTATGTAGAAGATAGTTCAAATCAAAGTGATTTGTATGCTCGAAATAGTATAAGGTTAAACGTAATTCCTGTTTTAAAGGAAATAAATTCCAACTTGGAAGAAACTTTTGCGCATAACATGATCCGCTTCGCCGAAACTGAAGCGGTGTTGCAAAAATTTATGGCGCTAACGCGAGAAAGCTTATGTGAAAAAAGAAATGGAGATGTATACCTAAACATCGAAAAAATTAAATGCTTGGATCCACAAAAGCTGCTTTTTTTCGAACTGCTTAAGCCTTATTATTTTACATCAACAGTGGTTGATGAGATTTTAGCGTCTTTAAACAAACAAAGTGGGACTTCATTCTACAGCCATAGTTATAGGGCAACGGTTAACAGAACGGAAATTATCATCTCATCATTGGTGCTTTCAAATACTAATGCTGATGTTTTTTTTATGCATCCGCATGATGAATTTGTTTTAGTTGGATCGCAGAAATTGATGTGCTCGTATTCAGATTTTATTGCCATTGAAGCAAACCTAAACAAAGCATTTGTAGATGCCGACAAATTAATATTCCCACTAGTGATTCGTTTTAAACAAGATGGCGATAAATTTATGCCGTTGGGAATGAAGCAATATAAAAAGTTGAGTGATTTTTTAATTGCCAATAAGGTTCCTCTTCCACACAAATCAAAAATCCCACTTCTTATTAATGGCAATGGAGAAATTATTTGGGTTATTGGTTTTAGGCAAGACAATAGATACAAAGTAAATGCAACAACAAAAAAAGTTGCTATATTCGAAAGTTAAATCAATGATGGATCAGAAACATATCTATATCGAAAAACAATATATTGGCCGCGATTACATTCGTATTAGTATTCGACTAATTATGGCGGCTTTTTGCTTTGCTGCCTATGTTTACGAACGCGACAGAGATAACACGGTGGATCTTTTTTTAGTGGTTGGTTTCGGGATCATCGCCGTTTCCATTGCGCTTTTATTTTTAATTCAGTACAAAATTCGTATCGAAAATAAGAGTGTGATTATTGATGGGCTATGGACAGCCAAGAAGGTAAAAATCGATTTAAATAGCATTGTAAAAGTAAGAAAGGATACTTATAGCAATTATTTATTTAATAATCCTGTATATAATCTTCATAAAAAAGGGAGCATTCGTTTCTACTCATCGGGCAAAGACGCTGTTGTGTTAACAGATCGCGACGGTTTAGAATATTTTATCGGTACCCAACGCCCCAACGAAATGTATCTGGTAATTCAGGACGAGATGCAAGGACGATAGAAAGAAGTGCAAAAAGGCCACGTATCATTTTTAATAACAAATAAAGGAAAAGAGCTATCAATATTATTACCATCAGATAACACAAATTGAATAAGATATAGGTTAATTTGTAATTCGAAAGCTATTCATGAAAATAGGAATTGTTTGTTACCCCACATTTGGTGGAAGCGGTGTTGTTGCCACAGAATTAGGTAAGGCTTTGGCCAATGAAGGTCACCAAGTCCATTTTATAACGTATAGTCAACCCGCACGACTAGATTTTTTCTCTGCGAATTTATTTTATCACGAAGTTTCAGTAAGAGACTATCCGCTATTTGATTATGCACCTTACGAATCGGCTTTGGCAAGTAAGCTGGTTGATGTGGTTCGATTTGAGCAATTGGATATTTTACATGTTCATTACGCCATTCCTCATGCGTCAGCAGCCTTTATGGCCAAACAGATATTAGCTACGTATGGCATAAATATTCCTTTTGTAACTACATTACATGGTACCGATATTACCCTAGTTGGTAAAGACGCTACCTACAAACCTGTGGTAACTTTTTCGATTAATCAGAGCGATGGTGTGACTACGGTATCTGAAGATTTAAAAGAAGACACTTATAAACATTTCGACATTCAGAAGGAGATTAAGGTTATCCCAAATTTCATCGATTTTAACCGATTTAGTTTACAGCCGAAAGATCATTTCAAAAAGGCAATTGCGCCAAATAATGAAAGAATTTTAATCCATACCTCGAATTTTAGAAAGGTAAAGAATACGCCAGATGTGATAAGAACCTTTCAAAAGGTGCTAGGTAAAATTCCATCTAAATTATTAATGGTTGGCGATGGACCTGAGCGTACTGCAAATGAACAGCTTTGTAGAGAATTGAATATTTCTGAAGATGTAAGATTTTTAGGCAAACAAGATGCGATTGAAGAAATTTTATCGGTATCCGATTTGTTTTTGATGCCATCAGAATCGGAAAGTTTTGGTTTAGCGGCGCTTGAAGCTATGGCCTGCAAAGTACCTATTATTACAACAAATGCAGGGGGGTTGCCCGAGTTAAATATCGATGGCTATTGCGGTTATATGAGTAATGTAGGCGATGTAGAAGATATGGCCAAAAATGCAATTATGATTTTGGAAAATGACGACACGCTAAAAGAGTTTAAGGAACACGCTTATTTACGAGCGCAAGATTTCGACCTTAAAAAGGTTTTACCCATGTACATTGAATATTATAATGAGGTATTGCAATTTAAATCTTACTGAATACCAAGCAAACTGGGGTGCCAACATTAATCCTTTTTCCGCTATCGCTGAGTTTACCAGTTGTTTTATTGCGATTAAAAATAACAACATCATTCGTATATTGATGAGCAACTAGTAAAAAATTACCACTCGGATCGATACTAAAATTTCGAGGTCCCTTACCTAGAGTGCTCATACTTTCAATAAACGTAAGCATACCATTGCTGCCAATAGCAAATAAGTTTATTGTATTGGCGTCACCTCTATTGCTCTCGTATAAAAATTTGCCATCGGCTGATACATGAATATCGGCAGCATCTATTTTTCCAGTGAAATCTTTAGGTGTAGTTTCGATTTCTTGGATTTTAGTTAAGTCGCCATCGGCGTAAGTATAAGCTGTTATTTTTCCGTTAAACTCATGTGCGACGAAAGCAAATTTTCCATTTGGGCTAAATGCCAAATGCCTTGGGCCTGAGCCTGCATTGGTTTTGATTATATTTTTAAGAATCAATTCTCGGGCATGGGTTCTTGCGAAGCTATACGTGTAAATCTGATCCTCACCTAAATCTGTTGCGATCAGGTATTTTTTATCGGGCGTTAATTGTACCTGATGAACATGCGCACTCAATTGCCTTTTTGGATCGATACTTTTACCTATATGCTGTACCACCTGTGTAGGTGCTAAAAAAGCACCATTAGGTCCAGTATAAAAAACCGAAATACTTCCACCCGAGTAGTTGGCAACTAAAATTTGGTTTCCATTGCTGGTGATATAGCAAGGACTTGCACCTCCAGAAGGTTTTTTGTTTAAAAAGGTGAGTACTCCACTTTTATGCGCTAAACTAAAGGCGCTTACTTCACTGTTTTGGCCAGCTTCATTTACGGTGTAAACGAATTTTTTATCTTTACTTAGTGTTAGATAGCTTGGACTAACTGTTTTTGTAATGCTTTTTAAATTTGTTTCTGCAGTTAAACTATTATAATCGTAAATATAAATCCCCTCGCTATTACCTTTATTGGTATAGGTGCCAATGAGCAGATTGTAGTTTTGTGCCTCAACTTGAAATGTTAAAATGAAGGAGAATAAAAGGAGAATAATTTTTTTAGGCATAATACATCATTCTTTATTTAATCAAATGTTTAATCTGAATCAATTCATGTTCTTCCAGGAAACGCCATCTGCCTCGTGGTAAATCTTTTTTCGTCAGATTACCATATACTACTCGATCTAATTTTACTACATCATAGCCTAAATGTTCGAAAATACGGCGAACAATCCGATTTTTTCCGCTATGTATTTGGATGCCAACTTCTTTTTTACTTGCTCCGGTAACGTATGACACATTATCCGGCTTAATCAGCCCATCTTCAAGTTCTAAGCCAAATTGAATTTTATTGAAATCGCCCTGACTTAAATTCTTACTTAATTCTACATGGTAAATTTTTGTAATGCCATTTTTAGGATGCGATAATTTATCGGCAAGTTCTCCATCATTAGTCATTAAAATTAATCCAGTTGTGTTCCTATCTAATCTACCAACCGGATAAATACGTTCTCTGCTCGCTTTTTCTACCAACTGCATTACCGTTCTGCGTTCTTGTGGATCGTCTGTAGTAGTGATATAATCTTTAGGTTTGTTTAATAAAACGTAAATCTTCTTTTCGCGTTTTAATAATTCGCCATTGTAACGCACTTCATCTTTATAGGGATCTACCTTATGACCCAATTCGGTTACAGGAATATTATTTACAGAAACTACACCCGCTCCGATTAATTCATCCGCCTTGCGGCGAGAACATATACCAGAATTGGCGATGTATCGGTTTAAACGGATTAAACCATCATCTTTTGGTTCTGCAACTTTTCTACTTCTTATGGTTGGGGCAACACGTTCACCTCTATCATCTTTGCGTTTAAAATCGCCATCTTCACGTTTACGATACGGGCGGCTATCAGTACTTCTTGATGAATTACCTTTCTTGTCCTCAAATTTTGTTTTATCGCCGTCTGTTATAAAATTATCTTTTTTAACATAGCTACGTTTGCTTTCGGTAGATTCATCTCTTGAACTACCTTCTTTAAATGCTCTTGGCTTATAATTGGAATTTCCACTGTCTTTTTTTTCCCAAGGTTTAAAGCCACCTTTATTGTCGGCTCGAGGTTTAAAATCTCCATCTTTTGATGGCCTTGGCTTATAATCTCTTGATTCACCATCTCGATCTGAGCGTGGCTTGAAGTCTTTTCCAGAAGCGGGCCTTGGTGTGTATGATTTTGAATCGGATCTAGGTTTAAAGTCCCCATCTTTTGATAATCTTGGCTTATAATCTCTTGATTCGCCTTCTCTATCTGAGCGTGGTTTAAAGTCTTTTCCACCTGATGGCCTTGATGTATATGATTTTGAATCGGATCTTGGCTTAAAATCTCCTTCTTTGGCAGCTCTTGGTCTGTAAGGAGCCTTATCGCCAGCTGCAAAGCCCGGTTTGCGTTTGTCTTTATCGTCTTTATCGGAACTACTTTTTCCGTCCTTATCACTGTATCTTCCTTTGGGTTTATCGGTAACAGCAGGTCTTCGGCTTTTACTTTCTTCGCCCGATTTGGACTTGTCATCTCGACTGTTCCTATTGTTGTTCTTTATCATGATAAGCTTTTACGCGCATAAAATATGCGGCTGCAAACTTACAAAATTTTGGTGTTATTCGCAATTTATCATTTGCTAGTGGGTGTTCTATTTTGGAAATCGAGCATGGAGAATACAGAATAGGTTGTATGGTTAGCAATATGTCCATTTCCCATTTCCTATTTCCAATCCAAGTGTAAATAAAAACAGTATTTAAGACAGTTTAAACCTTGATTTTTGCATAAAAAAACCTAACTATTTGATAATTAGATTAATATGTTGTAGCTTTGCAGAACTAATTATAATTGTTCATTAAAAAAAGGAGGAAGATGATAAAGAAACACCTCATTCCATTTGCTGTAATTATGGTATTACTGGCGATGGCAAAAGTGTTTGCTTACACACTACCAAATCAAAAAACAACGCTAAATAGTAACAATCTCAACGTTATAAAAGAACACATTGAAGAGCCAGAATTTACAATAGCTCAATTGGAATTTGCCAGCGAAACATTGCCTTTAGGCGATCATAAAGTAGCGGTTAAAATGAAGCGAATTTTAGCTTCTTATGGATATCAAAATTTACAAACCAATCGTTTACATCGAAGAGCGGCGGAGTGGTTCCCAGTAGTTGAACCTATTTTGGCAGCTTATGGTATCCCTAATGATTTTAAGTACATGCCCTTAGTCGAATCAGGTCTACAAAGCGGAACTTCGCCCAAAGGGGCTGCTGGATTTTGGCAGTTTATGCCTGGAACAGCACGTATGTATGGTTTAAAAGTCAAGGACGGCATCGATGAACGTAAAAATTTACGTAAATCTACCATTGCAGCTTGTAAGTACATGAAAGAGCTATATGGTATTTTTAAGAGTTGGACTTTAGTCGCGGCTGCTTATAATGTTGGCGATGTACACATGAAAAGGCAGATTAATAAGCAAAAACAAGACAATTATTTTAAGCTAAAGTTAAACCGCGAAACAGGAGGGTATGTTTATAAGTTAATTTCGATGAAAGAAATTCTTGAAAACCCTGTGCGCAATGGTTACGAAAGTCAACGTGCATTGATTGCTTTTACAGAAGCACCTTCCAAGTCTGTAGAATAATCACAAAACCGTCATCGGATGACAATTGGCATTATGTCGTCATCCGATGACGGTTTTTTACTATTTTTGCAATTATGTTTCTGCAAAAACTCCGAGTCATTTCTGTTACTAAACAACCAACTGAGGTAATTAAGATTCAGTTCGAAACGCTTAATGACGAAATATTAAGTTATCAAGCAGGACAATTTTTAACTTTAGTATTTCAGGTTAACGGAAGGGAATTGCGTAGATCATACTCGTTTTGCAGTTCGCCAGATGTGGACGAGCCTATAGCTATAGCCGTTAAGTTGGTAGAGAATGGGGAGATATCCAGATTTATTCATCATCAATTACAAGAGGGAGATGTGGTTGAAATTGTTGAACCTAACGGACAATTTATTTATCAACTAAATACCAAACTAAAAAGAGCAATATTTTTATTTGCTGCAGGTGTAGGAATCACTCCTTTATTGTCGATTCTAAAAACAGCATTGATTAAGGAAGATAATTCTAAAATCGTGCTTATTTACAGTAGCCGTAGTGCGGATAATACGCTCTTCGCTGATGAAATTGCAAATTTGGCAGCAGTCTATCCTAATCGTTTAACCGTTATTCACCTATATAGCAATGCTAAAAATTTATTACGGGCCAGACTGAATGGCACCTTAATTAACCAATTGGTAAGGAGTGAAATGGTGTTTGAAAGGGATGATGCGGTATTTTATACGTGCGGACCGGTTGATTATATGGATGTTTGCCGAATTACCTTACTTAGTTCGGGCATAAAACCGTTTCAGATTAAACGAGAAACTTTTGTTTTATTAGCCGATGAGGTTGATGAAGATGATGGAACTGAGAAAGTAGTAGATAAAAATACTTATTCGGTTATCTTGCATTTCAGAGGAGCAACACATCACTTGCAAGTTCCTTATCCGAAACGGATTTTAGACGTTGCACTCGAAAATAAGATCAATTTGCCTTATAGTTGTAGCGGAGGCGTTTGTAGTACTTGCACTGCAACATGTACAAAAGGTAAGGTGAGAATGGATTATAACGAAGTGTTAACCGATGATGAAGTAGCTCGAGGACGAGTTTTGGTATGTACGGGGCACCCAACCGAAAATGGTACTACTATTGTTTGGGAATAGTTTGATTTGTAAGTATCTTTATCGTAATATTGCAATATTAAAATATACAATATGGGCGCGTCCAAAACACAGCATTTTACCGATAAGCAAAATGAAATGGCATTATTAATGAAAGCATTAGGTCACCCTGCCAGAATAGCCATTATAGATTATCTGCTAAAAGTAAATACCTGCATTTGTGGCGATATCGTAAACGAATTGCCTTTGGCACAGCCTACCGTGTCTCAGCATTTAAAAGAATTGAAAAACGCAGGGCTAATTAAGGGAAACATAGAAGGCAATGCTATTTGTTACTGCATTGATGAAAGTACGTTCTTAAAGTTCCAAAATTTTCTTTCAGAAGTGTTTGGTAAGATCCAAGTTCAAAAAAATAATTGTTGTTAAAATTAAATGTAAAAAGTAATGAAACTATCAGAAGTTAAAAACATTTTAGACTCGGTTGAAGCTGTAAATTTTAAATTGCAAGATGGTACTCTTGTGCCTGAGCATTTTCATGTTACGGAGGTTGGGGTGGTAAGCAAAAATTTCATCGATTGTGGGGGAGTGGTTCGAAAAGAGTACAAAGCTAATTTTCAATTATGGGATGCCAACGATTTTGAGCATCGTTTAAAACCCAGCAAATTATTAAATATCATTGCTCTTTCAGAAAAGATTTTAGGAATGGAAGATTTGGAAATTGAAGTAGAGTACCAAAGCAGTACCATTGGTAAATATGCATTGGATTTTGATGGGAGGGATTTTGTATTAATTAATATGCAAACGGCTTGTTTGGCCGTTGATGCTTGCGGAATTCCAGCAGAAAAGCAAAAAATTAAAATGGTGGAGTTGGCAACTGGTAATGCTTGCACCCCTGGCGGAGGTTGTTGCTAATTTAATAAATATGAAACCATCATGAGCTACCATTCACAAACTTAATGTATATCGCTCATGATAGCTTCATCACCGATAAAAAATAAATTATATGCTGATGAAAAAAGTATTGGTATTATGCACAGGTAATAGTTGTCGAAGTCAAATTGTAGAAGGATATTTAAGGAAGTTTACCCAAGGTAAGGCCGAAATTTATAGTGCAGGAATCGAAACTCATGGAGTTAATCCTCGCGCAATTGAAACCATGGCAGCAGATGGAATAGATATTTCCAGACATACTTCAAATCATATTGATGAGTATAAGGATATCGATTTTGATTATTTAATTACGGTTTGTGATCATGCAAGGGAAAGTTGTCCTTATTTTCCATCAAATGCGGTTAAATTCCACTATAATTTCCCCGATCCAGCAAAAGCTAAAGGAACGGAAGAAGAAATAACCGAGGAATTTAGAAAAGTAAGAGAATTGATTAAAAATTATTGTATCACCTTTGTAAAAGGTCTTTAATCCTTTATATCTCTAATCAACTCTCTATTTCCTATTACCCATTTCCTTCTTTAGCCTCCACCAATCCAGGTACTTCGATCATCTCATTGGCATCAGCCTGATAATCTACGCCAGCAACAGCAAAGCCGAATAAGTTTAGAAAATCTGATTTATAGCCTGCTAAATCGCCAATTGTAGGTAAACTTTCTGTAGTCGATTCTTCCCACAATGCAGCAACTCGCGCCTGTACATCATCGCGCATTTCCCAATCGTCTATTCTTATCCTGCCTTTTTCATCCAAAGGAACTGTATCACCACTGTAAAGCCTATTTTTAAACAAACGTTGGATTTGCTCGATACAGCCTTCATGAATTCCATCCTCTTTCATTATTTTATATAAAATAGAAATATACAAAGGAATAACAGGGATAGCAGAACTTGCTTGGGTAACCAATGCTTTATTTACGGAAACATAAGCTTTGCCATTTAAGTCAGCTAATTTATCGGTAATGGTAAATGCGGTTGCTTCTAAATGATCTTTAGCCATTCCGATGGTTCCTTTACGATAAACCGCTTCGGTAACCGCCGGGCCAATATAAGAATAGGCTACAGTAGTAAACCCATCGGCTAATAAATTTTCCGCTTTTAGGGCATCAATCCACATTTCCCAATCTTCGCCACCCATAACGGCAATTGTGTTTTCAGTTTCTTCTTCATTTGCTGGATCTATCGATACTTCGGATACAATTCCAGTATGAAAATCAACTGTTTTATTGGTGTATGAACCTCCAATAGGTTTTAAAACAGAGCGGTGCGTCATACCTGTGTTTGGGTTTGTCCTAACCGGAGAAGCTAAACTATAAATAACCAAGTCAATTTGCCCTAAATCCGCTTTAATTAATTCGATCGTTTGTTGTTTCACTTCGTTAGAAAATGCATCTCCATTGATGCTTTTTGCATATAAGCCGGTTTTTATGGCTTCAGTTTCGAAAGCTGCGGTATTATACCATCCTGGTGATGCCGTTTTGCCTTCTTTAGGTGGTTTTTCAAAATAAATGCCAATGGTGCCGGCATTTGAACCAAAAGCACTGGTAATTCTAGAGGCTAATCCGAAGCCAGTGGAGGCGCCAATAACCAAGACCTTTTTCGGACCATTAATAGGGCCTTTAGATTTTATATAATTAATTTGATTGATAACGTTTTGCTCACAACCCTTAGGATGTGCAGTTAGACATATAAATCCTCGCATTCTAGGTTCAATAATCATAATTTTTCAAGCTAATACTTAACTAAATAACGGTTTAAATTTTAAGCGTTTTGTTCCTCAAAACTATCCTTAATTTCTTTCCATTCCAAATATTTGGTTGATTTGTTGTACGAGTATTGGTTTATTATACAATAGATCACTTGCTTAACTTAATGGCTCAAATTTTTAATTGACTGTTAGCATAATTACTCAAGAAATAATGGTAAAATAGTTTAGCCTTTCTATATCCACTTTGACAATCTTTAAAGATTGTCAAAGTGGTAAGTATGTACAAGAAACCTTTGAAAATCAGTAGCTTTTTTGCTTAAAATTAGTTATTTTTGCAGGCTGTTTTTAAGACAGTGATCATTAAAATTTATGGCTAAAAAGAATATCGATCTGGGCGAACAAAAAGATGTAGAGGTGTATGGTGCCAGGGTACACAACCTTAAAAATATCGATGTTAGTTTTCCTAGAAATAAACTTGTTGTAATTACAGGCTTAAGTGGTAGTGGAAAATCGTCGCTAGCTTTTGATACCATTTATGCCGAAGGTCAGCGCCGTTATATGGAAACTTTTAGTGCCTATTCTCGCCAATTCATGGGTGGGATGGAGCGCCCTGATGTAGATAAGGTTTCTGGTCTTAGTCCGGTAATTGCCATTGAGCAAAAAACAACCAGTAAAAATCCTCGTTCTACTGTGGGTACTATTACTGAAATTTACGATTTTATGCGCTTGCTTTATGCTCGTACTGCAGATGCCTTTTCTTACAATACAGGTGAGAAAATGGAACGCATGAGTGAAGATCAAATCTTAAAAAATATTTATAAAAAATTCGATTTGATGCCCGTAAATATTCTGGCTCCTGTAGTTAAAGGACGTAAAGGACATTACCGCGAGTTATTTGAGCAAATTCGGAAACAAGGCTTTGTAAAAGTTCGTGTGGATGGGGATATTAAAGATTTAACGGCTAAAATGCAGGTAGATCGTTATAAAATTCACGATATTGAAATTGTAGTAGATCGGTTAATTATCGACGAGAAGGATCATAAGCGCTTATTGGAAAGTATTCAAACTGCTATGCGATTGGGTAAGGGTATTATTAAAATTAGTGACAAGGAAAATAATGTAGCGCATTTTAGCAAGTTTTTAATGTGCCCAACCACTGGTATTTCATACGACGAGCCACAACCTAATAGCTTTTCTTTTAACTCGCCATATGGGGCTTGCGAACGTTGTGATGGACTAGGCTATATTTTTGTGGTGGACAAGGAATCGGTAATGCCAAATATGAAATTGAGCATTTTGAATGGGGGTTTAGCACCAATGGGCGAATACCGCGACGTTTGGATGTTTCAAGTTTTAAAAGCATTGGCAAAGAAATATAACTTCTCACTTTCTATTCCGCTAGAAAAACTTGGCAATGAAAATATAGATATCATTTTAAATGGCACACATGAATTGTTAAGTGTAGCTGTTGAATACAACAAATGGAATGTGCAAAACTATCAAATTACTTTTGATGGCATTATTAAGCTTTTAGAAGAACAGCAAGATAAAAGAAGTGATACAGCGAATGCGGATGACATGGATGCTTTCAGGAAGTTAAAAACTTGCCCTGAATGTAATGGCGCTCGTTTAAAGAAAGAAAGTCTAAATTTTAAAGTAGACGGGAAAAATATTTTTGAGTTGGCCGAAATGGATATCACTGGTTTAAAAACTTGGTTTTCTACTGTAGAGGATCGATTAAGTGAGCGCCAAAACATCATTGCTAAAGAAATTTTGAAAGAAATTAGAGCGCGAATTGGCTTTTTAACTGATGTAGGCTTAACTTATCTTTCTTTAGATCGAACAGCTCGAACACTTTCGGGCGGAGAAGCACAACGCATTCGCTTGGCTACTCAGATTGGCTCTCAGTTAATGAATGTGATGTATATTTTAGATGAGCCCAGTATTGGCTTGCACCAAAGGGATAATGAGAGGTTGATTGGTGCACTAAAAAATCTGCGCGACTTAGGAAATACTGTTTTAGTGGTAGAACACGATAAAGAAATGATTTTAGAAGCCGATCATGTGATTGATATTGGTCCGGCAGCAGGTGTACATGGTGGTGAAATCGTAGCTCAGGGTACGCCAGCCGAAATTTTAAAATCTGGAACCCTTACGGCTGCTTATTTAAATGGGAAAAAGGGAATTGAAATTCCAAAAAGACGTAGAAGGGGAAATGGACATAAATTATCGATTATTAAAGCAACTGGACATAACCTAAAATCAGTTTCTGTCGATTTTCCTTTGGGGAAATTTATTGCCGTAACAGGAGTTTCTGGAAGTGGAAAATCGAGTTTGATTACCGAAACGTTATATCCAATTTTAAATCACCACTTTTTTAGAGCGAAGAAACACCCTTTACCTTATGAGAGAATTAATGGTTTAAAGGAAATCGATAAGGTAATTGAGATCGATCAGGCGCCAATTGGGCGTACACCTCGCTCTAATCCATCAACTTATACTGGAGTTTTTTCGGATATCCGTAATCTATTTGTTTTATTGCCAGAGGCGAAAATTCGTGGTTATAAGCCTGGTCGTTTCTCGTTTAATGTAAAAGGTGGTCGTTGTGAAACTTGCCAAGGTGCAGGGATGAAAGTAATCGAAATGAATTTCTTGCCCGATGTTTCGGTTCCATGTGAGGAATGTGGAGGCAGGCGTTACAATCGTGAAACCTTAGAAGTTCGCTACCGCGGAAAATCAATTAGTGACGTATTAGACATGAGTATTGAAGAAGCTTGTGTTTTTTTTGAACAAATGCCAGCCATCTATCGGAAAATCAAAACGCTAAATGACGTAGGCTTGGGCTATATTAGATTAGGGCAATCGTCTACCACTTTATCGGGTGGCGAAGCACAACGTGTTAAATTAGCAACAGAGCTTTCTAAAAAAGATACGGGAAAAACCTTTTACATTCTGGATGAACCGACAACAGGCTTGCATTTTGAAGACATTAACGTGCTTTTAGGAGTGTTAAACGAATTGGTAGAAAAAGGAAATACGGTACTGGTTATAGAGCATAACTTGGATGTAGTAAAGGTGGCCGACTGGGTAATTGATTTGGGAGAAGAAGGTGGTGCTGGTGGTGGAAGAATACTATTCGAAGGTACGCCAGAAGGCTTAATCCAAAATCCGATTAGTTTAACAGGAAAGTTTTTGAAGAAGGAAATGACAAGCTAAATTTTTAGGTTGCTTGGAAAAATAATGGCCAGGTATTTTCCGTGATGACTAACAGAGGCATCATAACTTTTTCCGCTTGTTTTGTTGATCAAGTTTGGAATTCCATTCCCATTTTTTTCTAAAAAATAGTTAGCAGATTGGGTGTTGAATGCTAATACATAATTATCATTATTGTTGAGATAACAAGTTTGGATTTTAGAAAGTGTATTGGCCTTTGGAGAAGCTATGGTATGAATGAAGTTTTCATTAATTACACTTTTAGTCAGAAATATTTTATCTTCAAATTTTACAAAACCCATGTTTTTATCAGCCAGGAGCAGGTTTTTACAGCTAAACTTTAATGGACTGTTAAAACGTTGTAAACTCATTCTGTTAATGATTTTATAGGCGGCTTCTTTCATGCTCCATAACAACCAAATCATTTTTTCTGGAGCAATTGAGTCAACTACTTGTGCTTGCTCTTCGGCATTGAAAATTTTAGCAAAATAGCCAGCTCTTTTCCAATTACTTTCGACTTTTGCCCTATTTAAATCAACAATATCATTTCCCAGCATTGGCGGCTAGTTTTTCATTAATGACCGCAATGGTTGCCTTTACTGTAATCATTTTTGCCATAGAATCATTATCTATTTCTATTCCAAATTTTTCTTCAATATCCAATATAATATCTACCAAATTTGCAGAGTTGATCTTTAAGTCAATTAAAAAATCTGTGTTTTCGGAAATGGATGCTAATGCTGCCTTGTTTTCTGTATAAGGTGTTATGATTTCTTTTAAATCGTCAATTAAATTTTCGTTATTCACTGTTATATTTTTTTAAGATGATGCAAGCATTTACATCACCGAAGCCAAAATTTGCTTTTGCTAAGATAGTAATTGGGGTATGTATTAAGGTGGTTGGAATAGATTTTTTAGTAATTATTTTTTCAATTTCTGGATGAAGATCCTCACAATTAATATTGGGAAAAATAAATCCTTCTTTTAATTGTAATACAGAAGCTACACATTCAATACTTCCAGTTGCGCTTAAGGAATGACCGATCATGCTTTTAATAGTATTGATAAACGGAAAATCTTTTCCAAATCTATTTAAAGCAATTGCCCAATTTTCTATTTCCATAGTATCTTTGGAAGTGGCTGTTAAATGCCCATTAATCGCATCAATAGCTTCAGGTTTGATGCCAGCATTTGCCATTGCACGGGTTATACAACGCTGCACAGCAATGGGATTTGGTGCTGTCATTGAGCCCAACCCGAGTTGTCCGCCAGAATTAATATTTCCGCCTAAAACTTCGGCATAGATTTTTGCACCTCTTTTAATTGCGTTTTCTAGCGATTCTAGAATCAATGCTCCAGCACCAGCACTTGGCACAAAGCCACTAGCGGTTGCACTCATTGGTCTGCTGCCTTTTTCGGGATCAGAATTATGTTTGTAAGTGCATACCCGTATGGCATCAAATCCGCCCCAAATATAAGGGCCGCTATCGCTTGTGCTTCCGGCTAACATAATGGTTGCCTGACCATTTTTTATCCGTTCATAAGCCATTAAAACACTTTCTGTTCCGGTGGTGCAGGCAGAAGAATTTGTAGTAACCTGGTTTCCTAAGCCTAATTTGCCACTTAAGAACGCACTTATACCGCTTGCCATGGTCTGTACAACAGTTCCGCTTCCAATTTTTCTAACTTGGCCCTGGTCAATCATTTCTGCACCCGCTTTAAATTTTTCAAGCCCGGAAGTTCCAGTGCCAAAGATAGTGCCGTTTTCCCAGTCTGGTTCATTGATAGGGATTTCGAGGCCTGCATCTTTCCAAGCATCTAAACCGGCAATTACACCATACACAATGCCAGAACTATTTAAATTTTTAAGTTCAAGTTCGGAAAAGTATTGCGAAATATGCGCTTGCGTTAATGCAGGTTCGCCAGAAATCTGACACGAAAAATTTAAGGCGGCTAATTGTTTATTGTACTTAATGCCTGATATTCCGTTTTTAATGGAATGTGTGAAATTGGCAAGATTAACTCCATTTGGTGCCACTACACCTAATCCTGTAATTACTACACGATTACCCATGTTTGTTTTCAATTAACATACCCGCAATGATTCCTTTACATACAATTTCTCCCGCTTCATTTTCCATCCGCACACTACAATTTAGTTTATTAAACTTAAAGTAAACTTTTTCGCTTAAAACAGTCACTTTTTGGGCTGGGAATACCGGTTTTAAAAAATCAACCGCAGCAGAGGTCATCACAAATGATAGGCCTGCACTGCCCTTCGCTAAATATATCGCCAAACAAGCCAATCCAATTTGTGCCATTGTTTCGGTAAGAATAACGCCTGGCGTTATTGGATAATCTTTAAAATGACCTTTATAAAAGTCTAATTCTTTAACATAAGTAAAGGTTCCTTTTGCTCCATATTTGTCAACATGCAGTAATTCATCTACAAATAAAAATGGTTTTGTATAAGGAAGATGCTTTAAAATTTCATTTTTATCCATATTACCATTGTAATAAAATTCGTTGCGCAGAAAAGCCAGGGCCAAAACTTAACATTAGGCCTCTTTCTCCAACTTTGGGGTTTGCGTCCAAAAACCTTTCCAAAACGTATAAAATGGTTACGCTTGACATGTTTCCATATAACCTTAAAACTTCCTTGGTATCATCAATATTTTTCCCTAATTCGGCAAATAGTGCTTCTACCATTTGAACAATTTTTTTTCCTCCTGGATGAAAAATTAAATGATCAATATCTTTAATTTCTAAATTATTTTTAGTTAAAAATGGATGAATGATGGCTGGAAAATTTGTCGCTATAGTTTCAGGAACATCAGGATCTAAAACCATCTGTAACCCTGTATTTCGCATTTTAAAACCCATCATGTGTGTAGCATCAAAAAAATGGTACATTTCTTCATCAATTATTTCTGGACCTAGATCATCATCATTCGAGCTCAGTAAAACACAGGCAACGCCATCTCCAAAAATAGCAGCGCTTACAATGTTTGCCATCGAATAATCGTTTAGTTGGAACGTTGCCGTTGGCGATTCTACAGCAATCACTGCTGCTCTTTTTCCGGGATTAGATTTTAAAAAGTTCTTGGCGTAAATCATTCCAGAAACACCAGCTGCACACCCCATTTCTGTAACGGGTAACCTTACAATATCCTGTCTAAGTTTTAATTCGTTAATCAAGTATGCATCTAGCGATGGGATCATTACTCCAGTGCAACTTACAGTAATGATATAATCTAATTCCTCTGGGTTCCAGTGTGCTTTTTCTAGCGCAGATTTTAAGCATTCTGCACCATATTTAATTCCTTCTTTTATATAAATGTCGTTTCTTTCTTCAAAACTCAAGTTGCTAAAAACTTCTTCGGGAGATAAAAAGGAGTAACGCCGATCTACCGCAGCATTTTCGATAATTTTTATAACTTTTCGTACAAATCGTTCCTCTTGCCCCTTTAACCACAAATTAAAAAATGGAATAATCTCAGATGTAGATCTCGAATATTTTGGTAATACCTTGGTAACTGTTTTTATTCTTACACTCATTATATGCTAATTATCCACTGGTAACGGAATGCCCACTTCCATTTTATGGAAAATGATTTTACTTCCAATGCAGTAGAGTAAGCCAGTAAGTCGGCTTTTTTAAATCCTCTAAGTATGGATATCAAACCATCTTCTCTAGACATATTATTAAGATTAAATGAAAAGCATAATGCTTTAAATAAGTAGTAGGCTAAAGCATTTCGATGTAAATCATTAATTATTATACCAACCTTTACCAGTGGCTTAATGTTTGATAAAAGGTGAATTATTTCTTTATCCTTAAAATGATGGAGCGTTAACGTACAAAGTAGAATGTCACACTCCGTAATTGTATTTTCAAATATATTTTTACATTCAAAGCTAATGTTGGGATAATTTATAGATAACTGTTTGGCATGTTGTATGGTGAAATTATTTGCATCAATGCCAACGAGCAAAAAATTTAGATCATTTTTTAGAGCATAATTTGCTAGAGCCCTTAACATATCTCCATTACCACAACCAATATCTATGATACGTATTGGCATTTGTTTAGGTTTATTTTTAAGTAAAATCTTTATGCTGTCAATGGTTACTTTATTACCACCCAATAGCTGATTGATTTTTGCAATTTTGTCTAAAGCATCCCTTAAAACTTCGCCTTCCATATCGAAGTCGTCCATAATTTCTGCCGCATTACTTCTATGTGTTGTATCTATCCACCTCATTTATAATTAGTTTTCCGTGTGTTTTTTCAATAATTTGATTCAGTAATGATGGAAATTTTGTTAATCCGGTGAGCATCACGTTTGAGAGTTTCTCTTTTCTTAATAATGCAGATAGGA
This sequence comes from Pedobacter sp., assembly GCA_014377775.1. Classification (GTDB taxonomy): domain Bacteria; phylum Bacteroidota; class Bacteroidia; order Sphingobacteriales; family Sphingobacteriaceae; genus Pedobacter. The sequence goes on from JACMOW010000081.1 coordinate 32,824, forward strand.
TACGGCCCATTTTTAACCTCGTTTTAAATTCTGAGTTCCAAAGTTTAGTATAGGTTTTTTCAAGTTCCGCCCTAGAAGTAATTTCTCTATTTTGAAATTTTATTAGTAATTGAGCAGCTATTTTTGCGCTATGAATAGCCATCGCCATGCCATTTCCACAAAGTGGATGGATAAGTCCGGCGGTATCTCCAACCATTAATATATGATTTTCTATGGTTGGTTTTTCGCCAAAAAATAACTGACTAATTACCAAAGGTTCTTCAAATAGCGGTGTATATTCTTCGAAAATTTTTTTTAAGTGCCTATTTTGATATAGTACATGCTCTTGATAAGTTTTAATATCTTTATATTTTTTAAATGAATTATAATCTGCTAAATAGCAAATATTTACCTTATCGTTTTCTACTTTAGAAACGCCACAATATCCACCTCTAAAATTATGTACAGCCACTAAATTTTTCGAGAAATTACCACTATAATGTGCCTTAACAGCTAAAAAAGGTGATTTCTTTTGGATAAATGCTCTGTTTAATTTAACATCAATGGCCGAACGTTTTCCGTAAGCACCAATAACTTGCTTCGCAATAAATTCTTTGCCCGATAATAGCGTCACAGTAAATTTATCATTGTTAAATTCAATATTTGTTACTGTATCTTTTATAATGCTAACGCCACGATTAATTAAATGTTGATAGAGGAAATAATCTAACTCATATCTACTAATTCCGAAACCACCAAGCGGTAATTTGGCTGTTATGCTTTTCCCAGTAACAGTTGTGAATTGCATTTGGTTAATTAAACTTGGCTTTAATAATTCGATATTAAGATCGAGCGACTTCAAGTAAGGCAAAACCTCATTTGAAATATATTCGCCACAAACTTTATGACTAGGAAATTCATTTTTCTCAATTAAAGTAACTTTTAGTCCGGCTTTCTGTAAATGAAGCGCAACCGTTAAGCCAGCAAGACCACCTCCAATTATTAAAATTTCTAACTCATCTTGCATATCTTAAAAGTACAATATTTTTATGCATTCAATGCAGGTTAATTCATTCGTATCACAAATTTATTAACTTCGTGTAAATGAATAATTTATTAACAGCAGAACAAATGCGTGATCAAAGAATTTCATCCATCTATTTAATGGAAAAGGCTGCCCATGCATTTGTTGATGTTTTTAGGGAATTATACCACGATCGTAGCCAGTCTATTTCTATTTTATGTGGACAAGGGAATAACGGGGGCGATGGTTTAGCAATTGCTCGATTGCTATATATTAACGGATTCGAAAATATTTCGGTGTACTTGGTTAATTTTGGCACTAATGAAAGTCCAGATCGTACTAAAAATGTAAAGCGGTTAGCAGAAGAGCAGATTATTCCCATTTTCATTACAGCGCCTAGTCAGTTCGAAAATATAGAAACGGATTTAATTATTGATGCAGTTTTGGGTTCGGGTTTAAATAAACCATTTACTGGTAAATATGCAGCATTGGCCAACAAAGTGAATAGTTTAGGTAAAAGGATAATTGCTGTTGATGTGCCTACGGGTTTCCCAAGTGAGGGGGCGATAGTTAAGAACTATAAGGGCATTAGAGCCGATTTGGTGATTTGTTTCCAACGCCCTAAACTCAATTTTTTCTTTCCAGAATCGGTTGTAGCCTTAAATCAGTTTAAGGTGGTAGATATCGGATTGGAAGAGAATTTTATATTGGCTCAACCGAGCGATTGGAAACTAATTACGAAGCCTACAATTAAAACTAGAAAGAATTTTACGCATAAAGGAATCTATGGGCATGCTTTAATTGTTGCAGGAAATAGTACTACCATGGGTGCTGCTTTGTTAGCTGGCCGAGCTTGCCTACATACTGGGGCAGGTTTAACTACGCTTTGTCTTCCACAAAGTGGACTAATAGCGCTTAATGCTACTTTACCAGAGGTGATGGCTTTGCCAAGAAATGAACAGTTATCAGCTAAGGATTTTGCAAAATTTACAGCAATTGCCATCGGTCCGGGTTTAGGATTAGAAGTAGAAAACGAAGTGATTTTAGCCCAGTTAATTGTTTTAAAAAAACCTTTTGTAATTGATGCAGATTCGCTAACAATTTTAAGTAAGCGAAGAGACTTATTGGATAAATTGCCTGAGCAGACTATTTTAACACCGCATTTAAAAGAATTTGACCGTATTTTTGGTAAGCACCAAACATGGTGGGAGAGGGTAGCAACAGCAATTAAGCAAGCGAAGGCAAGAAGGTTAATCATTGTGCTAAAGAATCAATATACGTTTGTTTGTTTGCCAAATGGGGAAGTTCATATTAATCAAACAGGTAATTCAGGTATGGCCTCTGGTGGTATGGGCGATGTTTTAACTGGAATAATTGTTGGTTTTTTGGCGCAATCGTATTCACCGGCCGATGCTGCAAAGCTAGCGGTTTACCTACATGGTAAAGCGGGTGATGAGTTGACAAAGAAAAGATCTATAGTAAGTGCATCACAAGTTGCCGATAGAATTCCAAAAGCAATTAAGAAAATGGTAGATTAAATGGCACCCATTACCACCATTTTTTCCATGGTTGGGTTTGCACTTCCACCAGTTGGCTCAACTGTTACAGCAAAAGCTTGTGCTTTTTGGATAGTATCCATTTGCTTAACGGCTTCTTTTGCATTTTCATTACTTCCAAAAACACCTAAACTAACTGGTTTTCCATCAACCAGTGCCCATAACTGATATTCGTGCGATTGGTCTGTTTTGGGTAGACTCATTGCAGCATAGTTGATCAATATGTTTTTATTGTTTTTGTTCCAATATACCAACATCTTAGATTTAGGCGAATTTTGTACGCCCGCAAGTTTAACGGTCGTCCATTCGTCTGTTTCGGTCATGGCTATTCTATTTTCCATTCCTGCATTCTCAAATTTTAATTGAGAAGCTGTACTAGCAAATTTCTCTTTATCTGTGCTCAAACTAGCAATTTGGAAATTTGCATCTTTAAGTTCTTTGTGAGCAGAGAACAAAGCACCCAAGCTAATTGCCAATAAAATACTGCAGGCCACTAAAGCATAACGTAATTTAGTTACTTTACCATCGTTTATAGTATCGTATAGAGGAACGGTTTTCGGTTCAGCTATAATTTGTTGTGTATTTTTGAAACCCAACTTATCGAATAATTGTGATTCGAGCTTAGCTGGTGGTACAATTGAATTGTGTTGTGCATAATTTTCCATAGCAAGCTCAATCGCTAAAACCTCTGCTTGTATTTCAGAATATTTATTAGCCATTTCCTCTACTTCATTGCTTTCGGGTACAGATAACTGCCCTAAAACGTAAAGTTCAAGTATGCCTGATTCGATATATTCTTTTACTTTTTCCACCTCAATTAAAATTTTTCCTTAACTCTAAAATTGCCATTCGAACACGGGTTTTTACTGTACCCAATGGTAAATTTAATTCTTCTGCAGCCTCAACTTGTGTATATCCTTTAAAATAAACCATATCTAACACGTTTTTAAATTCGGGTTTTAGCTTTGTTACCAATTCTTTTAAACCTAAAGTGTCTGCATTAAAAGTAACCTTCCTTTGTTCGTCTATAAAATCTACGTTATTTTCTATGTCTTGGTTTTTGTTTGAGTTCTTAAAGTCTTTAGATCTTAATTTATCGATGGATAAATTACGAGCAACATTCATCATCCAAGTAAATAAACGCCCTTTTGAAGGGTCATAGCTCGATGCAGAATTCCAAATTTTTACAAAAGTTTCTTGCAAAAGATCTTCTGCAACTTCTGTATGAATAACAATTCTCGAGATTACACCTAGCAAAGCACCTGAGTACATATCGTACAATGCTTTGATAGCAATGGATTCTTGCCTTTTTAGTGCATTAACCAATTCTTCTTCTGAAAGTGATATTTTTTTTGTTGGTGCCAAGGGTGCTAATATACAATCAAATTATGAGAAAAGAACTGTCCATAATTAAAATAATTGTTAAAAATATAGTGCATAAATATTTTAATTATGATACGCTCCATCTGATTGCTAAGAACAAATTTAAGGACAGATGAAATGCTTAAAAAAAAATAATGCCATTAGCTCTAAAAATCAAATAAATGCTTTTCTGCATGGTAAGATGAACGCACTAATGGGCCACTTTCTACATATCTTAATCCTTTTGCTAAGCCTATTTCCTTATATTTTGCAAACTGGTCTGGATGTATCCAATCTACCACAGGGTGATGGTTTTTTGTTGGTTGTAAATATTGACCTAAAGTTAAGATATGTACGCCATTCGCTACTAAATCATCCATTGCTTCTAAAATATCTTCTTCCGTTTCGCCTAAACCCAGCATAATACCTGTCTTAGTTCTCAAACCAAATTCCGAAATTATTTTTAATGCAGCTAAACTACGATCATATTTAGCTTGTATACGCACTTGTTTAGTTAGGCGCTTAACGGTTTCTACGTTATGCGACATCACCTCTGGACGCTCTTCCAGTACGCGATATAAATTATCCCATTGCCCTCTAAAATCTGGTATTAAGGTTTCTAAAGTAGTTTCTGGGCTTTCTCTTCGGATGGCCTGTAAGGTTTCAGCCCAAATTATGGAACCACCATCTTTTAAATCATCCCGATCTACGGAGGTAATTACACAATGTTTTACCTTCATTAGCTTTACAGAATTAGCCACGCGATTGGGCTCATCTATATCAACTGCCAAAGGGCGGCCAGTTGCAACGGCACAAAATGAGCAAGACCGTGTACAGATATTGCCTAAGATCATGAAAGTAGCCGTACCTGCTCCCCAGCATTCTCCCATATTCGGACAATTGCCACTCTCGCAAATGGTATGTAGTTTATGGGTGTCAACCAAACTGCGAACCAGTGCATATTCTTTTCCAACAGGTAGTTTTACTCTTAGCCAATCGGGTTTACGAGGTTTCTCTGTAACTACAGGTAGTTCAATCATGCTACAAAGTTACGGAATAGGATTGAAGAGAACAAAGATAAAGGAGCAAGGAGCAAAGATTGTTCTTTGCACACTTATCCAGCACTTAATACTAAAAAAATTACTAATTTTGACTCAAATTTTACAATATGGCTACTTCAAAAATTACGTATACAGGTGAATTAAGAACCGCTTCTATCCATTTAAAATCGGGCACAGAAATTATAACCGATGCGCCAGTAGATAATCAAGGTAAAGGTGAAGCATTTTCGCCAACAGATTTATTGGCTACCGCTTTAGGTAATTGTATGCTAACTATAGTAGGTATTGCGGCTAAAACACACGGCTTTAACATTGATGGTACAACTGCCGAGATCACTAAAATTATGGGCGAAAATCCTCGGCGTGTGACAGAAATTGTGGTAAATCTTCAATTTCCAGCAAATAATTATAGCAATAAAGAGAAAGAAATTATTGAGCGTTCAGCAAGAACCTGTCCGGTAGCGTATAGTTTGCATCCCGATATTAAGCAAGAAATAACGTTTGGTTACTTTTTTTAATATTAATTAGTTAGCCAATTATCAAGACTGGGAGTTTATGCTTTTTTCATCATCTCAACAACTTCCTCTGCAGAGATGTCACCATGCGAAGAATCGAGAACACATTCGCCATTTTTAATGACTAAAAGTTGAGGAGACTCATGGTGCACCTGAAACAATTCTGCAATTTCTGCAGATATGCTTCGATAACTGATCAAATCTAAGAAGTATAGGTTAATTTCCTTAGGTAACAAATCCCAGTCCATTTCGAAACGTCTTTTTGCCATCATACTTACAGAACAACGCGTACTGTGTTTAAAAATTACACTGTAATTCTCATCATTTTTAATCGTATTTAGCTGCGCTAAATCGGTAAGGCTAATCCATTGCATTTTTAAGGTCTCTTTCTTTTCCCCTCTGGGTAAGTACTATAGGCGGGACAAAGACGAGATGAACAAGATTCTAATACAACAATTGCGCAAAACACAACTAATAATAGAATGGCAATTTTTTTCATCTTTATGTTTTTTAAAGCCCTAAAGTACTAATTTTTATGAATAACAAATAATTCTTTAAATTGTTGAAGCGAAAAATGCCATTTTTAGGGCAGTTATTGCTGCCTCATCACCTTTATTCCCATGCTTTCCACCTGCTCTGTCTAAGGCTTGCTCTTCAGTATTGGTGGTAAGTACACCAAAAATAACTGGTTTACTATATTTTATGCCAACATTGGTAATGCCATTTGCAACCGCATCGCAGATAAAATCGAAGTGTTTCGTATCGCCCTGTATTATACAACCCAAGCAAATTACCGCATCGATATTATTTTGGTGATTTAATAAAATTTCGGCGGCAGTAGTAAGTTCAAAACTACCTGGAACAGCTTTAGTGATGATGTTCTTTTCTTTTAAACCGTGCTTTAGTAAAGTTTTTAATGCACCTTCATACAAAGCTCCTGTAATTTTTGCATTCCATTCTGCAACCAAAATTGCAATCTTAAAGTTGCTACCATCTGGAATGATGGTATGGGAAAAGTCGGAAAGATTTTTTAAATGTGAGGCCATGGTATAAAGACAAAGTTATAAATGGTGACCTTAACTTTTATTTTATTTGAGCTTGCGCACGAGCAATGTACTCATCAATCATCGTGGCTTCTTGACTTTCAGGGAATTGACTTTTTATTTTAGAATAAGTTTCTCCTGCAGCCTTAAAATCTTTAAGATTTTCTTGTACTAAGCCCAATTTTTTAAGAAACATAGGCGAAGTAAATTTATTACTTGCCTTATCAGCCGCTTTTTGATAATATGTTGCCGCTTGTTTATAATCTTTTAATTCGCTGTATGCATCGCCTAATAAGCCCAATGCCAATGGATCTCCTACCGGACTTCCAGTTGCAGTATATTTTCCTAAAGCTTCAGTTGCTTTTTTATATTCACCTTTACGCAGATAAATACCACCTAAATATAGATTAGCTAAGTTTGCTGATTTGGTATTGTCATATTCTTCGGCAATTTTTGCTAAACCAGGGTAACCTCCTTCGCCATCAATTGCTTTGTTGGCTAAAGAATCAACACCTACATATTGTTCTGATTTAAACATTTGAGCGGCAGCTTCATCAGCGCGCCCGGGTAAATAAGAAGCGAAATAATAAAGTGCAATTGCACCTAAAGCAACTATAGCAGCTGCTATAAAAAGCAAACTTTTGCCATTCTCTTCATAAAAAGAATTATTTTTCACAGGTGTTGTTACTGTTTTATGTGTTGTAGACATGTATTTTAATCTATTTGTTTTTAATTATTTTCAGTTGTTAGATTGAGCTTTACGTATTAAAATAGTTATATTTTTTTCCTTATTATTATTTTAATAGGGGTGGTTTAAAAATTGAGAATGCAAAAATACGTTTTTCATCGGAAGTATCAACCTCTTTTTTAACTATTTCGAATATATAAAAACTTATCTTTGCAAACAAATTATGTGGTTAAAGAATATTACGCTTTTGAACTTTAAAAATTACGCTACTGCCGAACTCAGCTTTTCAAAAACAGTAAATGTTTTTGTTGGAAATAATGGAGCAGGCAAAACCAATTTGTTGGATGCTATTCATTATTTATGTCTCTGTAAAGGATATTTTAATCCGATAGATAGCCATCAAATTAAAAGTAATGAAGACCTTTTTTTAGTTCAAGGTGATTTTGACCGCGAGGAAAAGAACGAGAAAATTACCTGTGGGTTAAAACGCAATCAAAAAAAGCAATTCAAGAGAAATAAGAAAGAATACGATAAATTAGCCCATCATATTGGTCTTTTCCCTTTGGTGATGATTTCTCCATACGATGTAAACATTATTATGGA
>JACMOW010000082.1 GCA_014377775.1 Pedobacter sp.
ACCTTTCCCGCCTGGGCATCGAGCCATAGAGAAGCTCCAATGATTGCTGATGATCCATTGGCAGACAATACGGATGTGTACGCTTTTAAAAGTCCTAAAGACCCAAATAAAATTATTTTAATTGCCAACTACATTCCATTTCAATTACCACAGGGTGGGCCTAACTTCAGCCATTTTAGTGAAGATGTGCGATATGAAATTCATGTAGATAACAATATTGCCACAACTGGCGATGATATTATTTATCGGTTTACATTTAAAAGAGTTAACGAAGATCCTTCTACCTTTTTTAATATAAGGTTAGGTAAGGAGAATTTAAAAACTACCTATACTTTAGAAAGAAGTATGAATGGTGGTAGCTCTTTCGCAACAATAGTTACTAATGGGATTGTTCCTCCACCAAATATTGGTGAAAGATCAATAAGCTCACCTGTTGGTCTTAATGCTCCAAGTTATGAATACCTTATGAAAAAGGCGATAACGAAGGCAAGTACAGGAGAAAAGGTTTTTTGTGGTCCTGTTGACGATCCATTTTTTGTAGACCTCGGCGGGATATTTGATCTTGGCGATGCGCCACGGCAAGGACCAACAAAGCCTCAGGATGGGTTAAAATGTTTAAACGTTTCTACTATTGCGTTGGAGGTTGATATCAACACTTTGCAGAAAGAACATAAATCAATTGAAAATGCCAGTACTATTTTGGATCCAAGTTTTGTAATTGGTGTTTGGGCAAATGCAAGTAGACAAAAAATTACAACTCTTAATGAAGTTAATAGGGATGGATCATACAGCACTGATACACACTCAGGCGCATGGATTCAGGTTTCGAGATTAGGTATGCCACTAACCAACGAAGCTGTCATTCCAATAGCAAACAAAGATTTGTGGAATAGAATTACACCTTATGATGATTTAAGATTAATAAACATCTTTGGAAATTATTTTTACAATCCTGAATTGGCGCTTTATATGGATGATGCGCAATTTGGCGGGGCTGTACCAGCCTTTAAACCTTTAAGAATACAAAAGAATTCGTTAGGAGCATTTGGTTTTGGAAACGGCCAAAACGGCTTATATAGTTTAAAAGGAAGTCCGGCATTAAACGGAACCGCCTTAAGCGAAGCAAATTTTGGCACCTTGCTTTTACCAGCTCCCAACAAACCTAGATCGGTAGACCTTTGGCCAATCTTTCACACAGGAGTACCAAACTTACGTCCTTATCAATTAGCTACAGGCAAACCCGTTGGTAATCCCCTAGCTGAAGGTAAACCATTTATAAGTAATTTTTTACCAAATGGTGGAGACATGCTCCGTTTGAATATGGCTGTGCCTGCAACTCCAAGAAATTCTCCGGACTTTAGTTCAGAAGGGTTAGTAAGTGCTGCAGTATTGGGTTTAACAGATCCTAGATTTAACAAGGATAAATCTATTCAAATGATCCCAAATATGGACGGTTTCCCGAACGGTAGAAGATTGGAAGATGATGTAACAAGGATAGAGCTACAGGCAGTAAGTGGTGTCGTATTAGCTGCAATTGGATTGTGGTACGACGATTATGTTCCACAACCAGGTGTTAGCCCTGTAACGCCACAATTGGTTAATGTTTTAACCTATAATGCCGGAGTAACAGCAAATGACACAACTTTCAAAAATCAATTTCCGTTCATGCAGACTCCTTGGGCAGGCACTCATAATTGCGATTGTGCAATTACCAATGGAAAAAAAGAAAAAGATAAAAACGATGTGGAAGGGCAGGTTACTTTTAATAAAAGCTTTAATTCTTTATTAAATGCACCTGAAGTTTTAATGAAGACATCACCTAATCCATTTATTGATAATACTGTAATAGACTATCAGTTAAAGACAGCAGCGCAAATCACTATTGCTGTTTTTGATGCACAGGGCAAGCAGATGAAAATGTTGGTGAATAAAAGAATGACACAGGGAAATTTTAGAGAAACATTTAATGGTAAATCGCTTAATTCAGGGATTTATTTTATAAAACTATTACAAGATGGTGTTGTTAAACAGACACTTAAAATTGTAAAAGGATAAATACAAAGCTTTAAAAAAAGAGGTCGTAGATTTTGCATGGCATGCAAGGAAAATCTACGACCTCTTTTTATATAGAAAAAATTATTGATAAATTATTTACTCCTAATTAAAGCAAATCCATCAACATATCGCTGTAAGATATTTTCATAAAATCTTCGGTCTTAATCTCCAAAAAATTTATGTAGAAATCACATTGCTCTTTTAGTTTTTCAATACCTATTTCACCGGTGCTGTCAATAGCTTCTACTTCTACGAAAGTACCCAATCCTTCTACCCTATCAAAGTGAAATTTTACATTTTCTACAAAATAAATTTTACGAATTTTATCTACTATTATTTTAACACCATGCAGTTTGATAAGTATATTTTTGAGTGCATCATCAGGAGCATGCTTGTAGAGCAAAATATCTGACTGTTTTGCTCCGCCAACATCTTCTCTCTGATACCAGATTAATGCATTTTCAATATTGCCTTCCCGCAATTTTAAGCGGCCTTTGTTTACATTATAATAGGTG
>JACMOW010000083.1 GCA_014377775.1 Pedobacter sp.
ATATTGGAACAACAATTAGTTGTGACATTGATAATAATTATTGCTTCAGTCCTATTAGGACAGTATTTAATAGTGTACATCCCTGAAAATGATTTCTTAAAATACGTGACAGCCTTTTTTTATGGAAGCACCAAATGGTCTTATTTCCCTTTGTTTCCATGGTTAGCCTATCCTTTAGCAGGAATGGCTTTGTATCAATTGCAACAGCGTTATCAGATAGATGTAACACTGACCACAAAAACCAATAAAGCATTGGTCATCGGAGCGTTGTTGTTTGTGATACTCACCATTGGTTATGCTATTACTATTGCTTGTGATTTACCATCATACTATCATCATGGCATTTTATTTTTTTTATGGACGATTGTGTTTTTAATTGCGTATAGTGTTTGTGTTCATACAATAACAGAGCATATTGGAACAACATTACTATTTCAGTATTTAACTTGGCTAGGTAAACAGGTCACGCTTATTTACATCATACAATGGATCATCATTGGCAACATCGCTACCGAAATTTATAAAAGCATCACTTCGCCTTTATATTTGTCATTGTGTTTTGTAGCAGTATTAGGGGCATCAAGTGGAATTTGTTATGTGGCGTTGAAGTTGAAAGAGCAATGGAAAAAAATTAAGCTAAGATTTTTTAGGCTTAGAATTTCTTTTGGTATCTTTTGGTTCGGGCTTAGAGATTGATTTTTTACCATTTTCATTAATCGTTGTTTTGTGGCTCAATGATTTAGTTACGACGATTTCAAAATCACTTTCAAAATTTTTATCTTGGGTGATTCTATATTTTTCATATTCCTGTTCTGCTAATTGTTTGGCTACTTCATGACTTATTTTCCCAGAATCTTTTAAAATTTGATATTCATTAAATTGTAAAAACGCATCTAATTTTAAGATCCATTCAGCCATTTTCATTGGTATTTGTTTTGCCGCTTGATTCTCAGCATAATCTAAATACATCGTAACTACGCGCTCTAACTCTTTTATTTCTTTTTCAATTAAATAATTTTTAGCGACAGAAACATCCGTTTTTAAAATTTTACCTGTAGGTGCATGTCTCCACGTTTGCAATCCCATGTTTGGTTTGGCTGAACTCGCCCGTTCGGATATGATTTGTGCTGCCGTTTTACCTGTTGTTGCCCAGTGTAATTTGTTTTGAACGGTTTTGAAAAACGTTTGGGTTATTTCTGAATCTTTATGATAGTCGATACTACATTGTTCGTAGATATCTGTTATTTTTAAATAAAAACGCCTTTCACTGGCTCTAATTTCCCGAATGCGCTCCAGTAATTCATCAAAATAATCTTTACCAAAACGCTTGCCTTGCTTCAACCGCTCGTCGTCTAATACAAAGCCCTTAATGATAAATTCTCGAAGAGTTTTAGTTGCCCACATTCGAAACTGCGTTGCCTGAAAACTATTAACGCGATACCCAACAGCAATGATGCAATCTAAATTATAAAAATCAACTTCTCTGGAAACCTCACGGCTACCTTCTTTTTGAACTATCCGGATATTCCGGATAGTTGAAACTTTATCTAGTTCATTTGTTTTATAGATGTTTTGTAAATGTTCGTTAACAGTTCTGACATCAACACCAAACAACTCAGCCATTTTCTTTTGATTTAACCAAAAGCTTTCTTCTTGAAAAAGAACTTCTACTCTCACATCTCCCTTAGCGGAAGAGTAAAAGATGATATCATTTGCTTGTGGCGTATAGTCTTTAGACACGTTCGATAATTATTTTATGATATAAATTTATAAAAGTATTGGGAATTTAGCTGCTATAAATTGTAGCATTTAACATTAGTTTCTAACATTAAAGATTAGGTAAACATATTGTTGTTGTTGAAATCAACAAAGGCGAAATTTAATAATTAGGGCTTATACTATATGGTCGGATATTGATTTTTTTTATTGTTAGAATTGTTTTAATATTAATTTCTTTTGGACTAATTTTTTTGAATTCATAGTAAACTCCGTTATGAAATATTTCAACTAGATACTTAGTATTATGACTAATGTAGTTCTTTTTTAATTTTTCAATGTCTTTACACAACAATGAGATAGGTACTTTGTCTCCAATCTTAATACTATCTTCAGTTACGAATGAGTTATTTTTTCCTTTAATATATATATCAACTAGTTCCCCATTATGCACAGTATCAGAATTTTCATTCCTAAATATAAATTCAATTTTTTCTTTTTTAAATAAGTATTCATTGGAAATATAATTCATGCAATCTCCATCAATTGACTTTGCCGAAATAAAATGCGTTTTGATGATAGGTTCTGATTTAAATGTTTTGTAATAAATACTTTCAGAAAACTTTAGTTCGGAAATCTTTTTTAACTCGGCGCCTTTTAACATTACTTGTGCAGTGTATTTGCAAAAATTTGTTAGTAAGATAGTTATTATAAAAAATATTCTAAGCATGATTTATTTTTTAGGTTTTATGCCAAATTATTTATAATCTCTATAAAAGCTTAACAATACAAAACCCACCTGTATGCTTATCGCTAATTTTAGAAAGCATTCTTTGAATAAAGATAGCAAAATCTACATCATCTTAAAATCACCTGCTTCCATCAAGTCTTCTTCGCTTAACATGCTAATGTCAATTAAGTCAGATCTGTATTGTGCGCGTATGCCTTTAATCCAGCGTTTCGCGCGTTCGGATAATTGAAAGTCATCCGACATTAAACGTCCACGTAATACTAATATACCTAAGTCTGCACCTTCGTAGATGTAATCGTCCTTTTGCGTGATTTGTAAAAAGAAGGTTTCGTTATCATCAACCATCGATTGACGATGGGCATCCATTTTTTTAAATACGATGTTGCCATTTTTTTTCATTTCCCATATTCCTGATTCAGGAGCTTTGGTTGCTAACTCCAATGATTTTTTAGTATGCTTAATTACCAATTGGCTCCAACTATCCATATTTTCTGCCTTCATCCAACGATCCACCAATTCATTCACGTTAATGGTATAAGGCACATCCATCCATTCTAATAAATGAAATAAGAACATAGGCACATCCATCATCGCAAATTTCGCATGATTGGTTAAGGAGCTCACACCCGATACGCGCGGATTTAATTCGCCTAAGTAAATTTCGCTAGTATCTTTATCAATTAAAAAATCTAATTCAAAATATCCTTTGTAACCTTCTTTGCGTAATTGATCTCCAAATTTTTGCGTGTATGTTTTTGCTTTTTCGCGGATGTCGGCAGTAAAGGCATTGCCAAATATTTCGTTACCACACCAACCGCCTTTGTAAGGTGTTAGTTCCTTAAAGCCTACTAACTCAGTCATTAAAGGAGCTACCAAAGTGCCATGTTGTGTCACGCATCCTTCTATGGCTGTGCCA
>JACMOW010000011.1 GCA_014377775.1 Pedobacter sp.
AAGATCTTTTACTGAACAATGCTTTATTTCCTCTAACATGCTAATGGTTCCCATCTTATTTAATTTTTTGTGTTTTTCAATTATGAGTAGAGTTCCATGAACTCATCTATATTAAGGAAAAATAGGGAAGCCATTTCTACTGTTCCTAATTTTGTTTTAGTGCGATATTCTGCTATCCAGCGTTTAATTAATTTTGGTTGCTCCTTTGGAATATCCAGTTCCATTGGCTCACGCCTCCTAAGTTTGAGTTGATTGAATTGTTGAATTAAGTAACGTTTTTGATTAGGAGTTATCAAACCCAAATGATCTGCACGATACAATAATGCAATCATGGAGACTTTCCATTTGCGTTTCAGTTCTCCCAATATCGGGATGGTAACGCCCCCTTTAAAATCATGTATTATATCTTTGGCGGGCATTAAAAACTCAGCGGCAAAAACGTTGGCTTCACGAGATACATCTCTTTCTACTCCTACTATTGAGAATGTATGCATAATCAATTGCCCCAATTCATAAGCTAACGAAAACCGTTGTCGATCTCCAAGCAGGGATTCGTTTAAAAAAATAATCGGGAATTTATAATCAGTTAAAATACTTCTGCTGTCCACACGATCTGTACCAAAAGGAAAAGTTGCGGTAATGATGTTGTGATCTTCTATTAAAGCAGTTAGATTATCTATTATCGGTGATTCTACTTTCCAAAGTGATCTTAATTTATGCGCAATTTGTTCCGGTGTTTGTTTATCAGTCGCTTCCATGACCGGTATCATAGGTGCAGGTATTTCTAAAGCAATTGTAAGAAAATGTATCTGCTTACGCCAAATATTAACCTGTGCATGAATAGGAGTAATTAATTTTTGAGCTACTACTTCCCGCTTCCTGTAATTAAGGTTCTCCGGCATTATATCACCCGACTGCCTGAAGAAGTAAATGGGGTAGTGGGTTTTATCGGCAATAGTTTCTACTACTTCATCATTAATACCAATTTCGCTGCGCTCTATCTTACTAAGGTTAGTGGCACTCATGCCAATTAGTTCAGCTAATTCTGCCTGTGTTAGCCCTCTGGATTCCCTGGCTAATACAATCATATTGGGGTTGACATTTCCTATCATTCGTTTTTTCTTTTAAAAAAACAAATGTAAGAATTATTTGTATAATGGCAAAATAAATGTCAAATACTAATTTAGTTATTAAAGGACAATCGCTTGTAAGGAATGGTGAAAGATTAATTCATTCGTGCAACTTGACTAATTATCGGTTCTTCTTAAAATTCTCGGCCTGCTCAAAAATCTCTACATATACTTCATCCCTTTCTACGGGCGGGTAACCAAATGCATCAAGCAATAATATCAAGCCGACTTTAAGGGCAGATTTTATATCATCTCTTTTGTTCCAGTCAGGAAATTTCGCTTGGCCATCAACTAAATCTTTTACAGCTTTTGCCAGTTCTATCAATTTGTTTTCAGGATATTTAAAATCATATTTGGCACAAAGCTCTTTCAGAATGTCATAAAATGCTTTCTCTTCAAAGTCAATCCCAAGGGCATCGCCGGCAGAGAATTCTTTGTGAACTTCTAAAATCATATTGGTTAACGCCTCTGCCATTTCTTCATAAACTTCACTGCGCAAAATATCATTCTCGTCCCGTTGATTATATTTCTCAACAAGTGCCTGCATTTTTTTAGAAAAATCAATGCCCTTTACTTTATTTACTTTTCGTATTTCTCCTATTACTTTGGCTAATAGCTGCTGAAGTAATTTAATCTTTGTATTTGGCAATTTAATCTTATCAATCTTAGCCAGATAATCTTCATCAAACAGATCCTGTTCTGTTTCATTATCATTACCAAGTTTAAATATTTCCTCCACACCATCGCTTTGCAAAGCATCCTTTATCATCTCTCTTACCCTTGCATTCATTTGTGCCGTATCCGGCGCATTGCCCTTGGTCAGTTTAAATACGATACAACGAACTGCTAAATAAAAATGCGTTTGATCTCTTTCGCTTTGTTGTAGGTTTTCGCTGCCCACACAAATATCATAAGCTGCTTTAAGTCTTTTCACAAGACCCATAAACCGGGTTTCAAAATCCTTGGTCTGTTGTGCATATTCAGCAGCCATGTTTAGCGTATTCAACTGCTCCATGGTGCTGCCGGTAAAATACCTACTACTGTCAAAATTGTGAAAGAGTTTTGCCAACAAGTCTATATGATTTCTCACCACCACCAATGATTGCGCTATGTCTTCAAAATTATCCTCATCACCTTTGTTGTATTTGGCAAGCGCAAGGTTCATCTGTTTTTTAATACCAATATAATCTATCACCAGTCCTTTGTTCTTCCCTTCATACTTGCGGTTCACGCGGCTGATGGTCTGTATAAGGTTGTGCTGTTGTATCGGCTTATCTATGTAAATGCTGTCTAAAAAAGGCACATCAAAACTCGTAAGCCACATATCAACAACTATGGCAATTTTAAAGTTGGATGCAGCATTTTTAAAAGCAGCATCAAGCTTCTTACGTTCTTCTTTTGTACCTAACAAATTGTACAATATTTCTTCATCGTCTTTGCCTCTGGTCATAATCATTTTGATTCTTTCCATTGGCTTTATTTTCTTTGTTTCTTCCTCAGTCAATATTTCATTATCTGCCGCCACCTTTTTTTCATTCCATTCAGGCCGCAGTGCAATTACATTTTTATAAAATTCATAAGCTATTTCTCTACTGCTGCATACAAACATAGCCTTACCTTTTACGGTAGCTCCTTCAAAAATTCTATTCTCGTAATGGGTTACAAAATCCGTTGCCAGTGTTCTCAACCTTTTTGGATCGCCCAGTATAGCGTTCATTTTTGCAGATTTTTCTTTGCTGTCTTCTACCTGGTGTTCATTGGCTCCGGCTTCTGCAGCTTCCTCATAATACTTTTCTATTTTTTCTAACTCACTATTATTTAAAGCCACTTTTGCTGCCCTGCCTTCATACACAATCTTTACTGTTATTTCATCTCTTACAGATTCTGTCATTTTGTATGCATCTACCACTTGGCCAAACACATCCAGCGTAGCATCTATAGGTGTGCCGGTAAAACCTGCAAAGGTTGCGTTGGGCAAGGAGTCGTGCAAATATTTTGCAAACCCATATACTCTTTTAACACCCTTATCTGTAACCTTTATTTTTTGATCCAGATTTACCTGGCTTCTGTGGGCTTCGTCAGATATACAAATAATATTGTTTCGTTCACTCAGTAGGCGGGTATCTTCTGTAAACTTATGTATGGTAGTTAAAAATACGCCACCGCTATTTCTTGCTTTTAATTGTGTGCGCAGGTCTGCACGGCTCTCCACACTTACTACGGTATTATCGCCAATAAACTTTTTTGCATTTGTAAATTGACCTGATAATTGGTCATCTAAATCTGTACGGTCTGTTATTAATATAATAGTGGGGCTCGCAAAGTGCTTACTCTTCATCAGCAACCTTGTA
>JACMOW010000084.1 GCA_014377775.1 Pedobacter sp.
AGTATGATGATTACAACTTCACCAATAGTTAGTGTCTGCACAAGAATTAGGTATAAATAGCAACAGTTTACTCGTAGTTTATGATCGTGTGGGTATTTATTCAAGTGCGCGCGTATGGTGGATGTTTCTTGCCATGGGTTTTAAAAATTGCTATGTTTTGGATGGGGGATGGCCAGAATGGCTTAAAATGGGTTACAATTATGTTAGTGAATACAAGGATTTATCAAAAAAAGGAAGTTTTATTGCAAAGTTTGACCATAAGTTGATTTCAAGTCAAAGGGACGTATTTATTGCCTCAAATGATAAACATCAGCGCATAATTGATGCTAGAAGTGCGGATCGATTTTATGGTAAAACCGCTGAGCCAAGAGCTGGCCTTCGGCTGGGGCATATCCCAAATTCGATAAATATTCCTTTTGAAGAGGTGCTTTTTGAACATAAATTACGTAATAAAATGGAGTTAGAAAGGATTTTTGAAAATTTAGGAGATAAAAATATACCACTCACTTTTAGTTGCGGGTCTGGCGTAACCGCTTGTATCGATGCCTTAGCTGCAACCGTAATTGGTTATCAGAATTTGAGTGTATACGATGGGTCATGGAGCGAATGGGGGATGGATTAATTTTTTTATATTTGTTGATTATAAATTTAAACAGATGTCTGTAAAGGGAAACCAATTTAAGTCTAATTCATTTAAGCAAGAAACTGATCCTTCAACAGGTCAGAAACCTTCCACAGCTCGTTTACAACGCCCCAAAGTAGATGTAATGCCTTCTTTTGATTTAAAAGATGGGCGGTTTGTGAAAATTATTGGCCTTCTTTTTATCATCATATCTATTTATTTTTTAGTTGCCTTCACCTCTTATTTATTTACCTGGCAAGACGATCAAAGCTACGTAATTGATGCAAATGGGGGTTGGAGCAATCTTTTTAAAACCACGGATGAATTAAAAGATGGTGGAGTTACTGCGCCTATAGTTGAAAATTGGTTAGGAAAAATAGGCGCTTTACTATCCCATCAATTTATTTATGAATGGTTTGGTGTAGCTTCTTTCCTTTTTGTTTTCGTTTTTTTCGTTATTGGATATCGATTATTATTCAAAGTAAAGATTTTTGCAATTGAAAAAACCTTAGGCTATGGATTTTTCTTTTTATTATTTATTTCTTTAACCATCGCATTTGGACATTCATTTTTATCACAAAGCCCACACTACTTAGAGGGAGAATTTGGGTACTGGAGCAATAAATTGCTGGTTGCGCAAATCGGTTCAGCTGGGATAGCTGGTCTAATCGTGTTTTTAAGCTTAACGATATTAATTATAGCTTATAATATAGATTTTAAGATCCCAAATCTTAAAAAAGAGGAAGAATTTGTTCCGGATCCTCCTTTAAATGTTGAAATAGAAGACGAGATTATTTCTGAACCTGTTGAATTTAGTGTGAATGATCGTTTTAAAAAAGAGCCAAAAAAAGAACAGAACATTATTTTAACACCAACTAGGTTTGAAGATAAGCAAGAAAGTGTAGAAGATGTTATTGCACCCCCTTTAGCAAAAAATGTAATATTAACGCCAATTGAACCAGTTTTTATTGTAGAAAAAAGTGAGGATGAGATAAAAGCCGATGGCTTGGTAGAGCAATTTGGTAACTACGACGAAAAGTTGGATTTATCTGGTTATCAGTATCCTAATTTAGATTTGTTAGAAAATTACGGATCCAATAAAATTTCAGTGAATTCTGAAGAATTGGAAGCTAATAAAAATAAAATTGTGGAGACCTTAAATCACTACAACATAGAGATTGACAAAATTAAAGCTACCATTGGTCCAACGGTAACCTTATACGAGATTATCCCAGCGCCTGGTGTTCGGATCTCGAAAATTAAAAACTTGGAGGATGATATTGCCTTAAGCTTAGCCGCTTTAGGTATCCGTATCATTGCTCCAATGCCTGGTAAAGGAACTATCGGTATTGAAGTGCCGAATCAACATCCCGAAATGGTATCGATGCGAAGCATCTTAAATACCGAAAAATGGGCACAAAACACAATGGATTTGCCCATTGCTTTAGGGAAAACAATTAGTAATGAGGTTTTTATTGCCGATTTAGCTAAAATGCCCCATTTATTGGTAGCAGGAGCAACTGGTCAGGGCAAATCCGTAGGTATCAACGCTATTTTGGTTTCATTACTTTATAAAAAGCATCCAGCGCAGCTAAAATTTGTATTGGTAGATCCCAAAAAAGTAGAATTAACTTTATTTAATAGAATTGAACGTCACTTTTTAGCCAAACTTCCTGGCGAAGCCGATGCCATTATAACCGATACTAAAAAAGTAGTAAATACATTGAACTCTTTGTGTATTGAAATGGATCAGCGTTACGATTTGTTGAAAGATGCACAGGTTAGAAACTTAAAAGAGTACAACGATAAATTCATCAAGCGTAAGCTTAATCCTAACAATGGGCACCGATTTTTACCGTTTATTGTTTTGGTAGTAGATGAGTTTGC
>JACMOW010000085.1 GCA_014377775.1 Pedobacter sp.
CTTTCTAGGTTATTGAGAGATATTGGTATCGCTTCAAAAATTGTAAATCGTGAGGTAAATAAGGCAGGATTAGTTGATATTTTGGGTGATGCGGGAACCATCAATATACAAGGAGAAGGGCAGAAAAAATTAGATGTATTTGCTAATGAACAGTTTATCTCGGCTTTAACCAGTGGAGGCGAATGTTGTATTGTGGCTACAGAGGAAGAAGATGAGTTTGTACCTATCGACTCTCCAGTATCAAAAAATGCTAAATATATCGTTTGTATTGATCCTTTAGATGGTTCTTCTAATATTGATGTAAATGTAGCGGTTGGAACCATCTTTTCTATTTATCGTCGAAAATCGATAGAAGGAATGGCCACCATCACTGATGTTTTACAAAAGGGAACGGAGCAAGTTGCGGCGGGTTATGTGATCTACGGTTCATCAACCATGTTGGTGTATACCACCGGAAAAGGAGTAAATGGATTTACTCTAGACCCTTCTATTGGCGAATTCTGTTTGTCGCACCCCAATATGAAAATTCCTGATGATGGCGTGATTTATTCTATTAATGAAGGAAATTATGTGCATTTTCCGGAGGGTGTGAAAAAATATTTAAAGTATGCCCAGGTCGAAGATTTAGCAACCAATAGGCCATACACGTCAAGATATATTGGTTCGATGGTAGCCGATATTCATCGTAATTTAATAAAGGGTGGTATTTATATGTATCCAACCACTTCTGCTTCGCCAAATGGAAAATTAAGGTTGTTATATGAATGCAACCCTATGGCACTTATTATAGAGCAAGCTGGAGGTATCGCTACTGACGGTTTTAATCGTATTTTAGATTTGGAGCCTACAGAACTTCATCAACGAACTTCTATATTTATTGGTTCACCGAAGATGGTTAAAATGGCAGAAGCACTGATGGCAACGTATTCGCCAGTTAAGGCGATTGAAGTTTCTGTTGTAGCGTCTTAATTAAACGATAGACTGACCCTTTTCTTTTTCAAAAAAAGCATCAACTGCTAATTCAGCACGGTTTTGAGAGGCGGCAACCGCAAGGCGATCGCATCTTTCATTTTCAGGATGATCATTATGCCCTTTAATCCAAATAAATTTAACTTGGTGTAATTTATGCTGCTCGAGGTATTGGATCCAAAGATCTTTGTTCTTTTTATCTTTAAAAGCTTTTTTAACCCAGCCAAATACCCAGCCCTTTTCTACAGAATCGACCACATATTTCGAATCAGAATAAATGGTAACAGCTTGCCCATGTTTTTTGATGGCTTTTAGGCCTTCAATTACCGCTAGCAGTTCCATTCGGTTGTTTGTAGTTAACCTAAAACCACCACTCAGCTCTTTATAATGCGCACCTGAGCGCAAAATTACGCCATAGCCACCGGGCCCTGGATTACCACTTGCTGCACCATCTGTATAAATCTGAATCATAAACCTTGCAAAGCTAATTTAATTCCCTTGTATTTTAACTGCTTACGAAGTGTAGTAGATACAATTTTCAAAAATATTTGAATTGAATATTTAAAATCGTACGTTTGTAACACTAAAAAACACGGTGGTTGTAGCTCAGCTGGTTAGAGTATTGGTTTGTGGTGCCGAGGGTCGTGGGTTCGAGCCCCATCAGCCACCCCGAGTTTTGAAAAGGTCAAAATCTTAATGATTTTGGCCTTTTTAATTTTTATACCGATATATTCTGACATAAACTATACCACCCGATTTCCAGATACATCACTAAGCAGATTTATAATATATTAAACAATCATATGAAAATTCCTTACCTAATGAATACATCAATTTTTTAAAAAAGGATTTTGTATGAAACCATCATAATCTTCAAATATTGCCAAGATACATTATGTTCCTTGTGGTTCTTATTCCTGAAACGAAGGATACGAATAAGTAATTTTTTACTATCTTGAGTAAATATAAATTCTTCTATATGATTCGTTTAAAAAATCGTTTTTTAAAATTTTTAGGTTTCTTAGTATACGTTTCAATTAATATTACAACAGCTTTTTCTCAAATCCAAAATCCAAATATCCTTTTTACTTTAATGGATAACAACCGCTATGATGCTTTGGATTATGCGGGTAACAAAATTATTTATACGTCTAAAACGGATAGTCGTGTGCCATCTGGTTTAACCGTAAATTTTGATCGTTCTATCAAGAAAGCGATCATCAGCGATCATCTACCTGTTTTTAGCTGGATGGTACCTAAAGAAGCAGGTAGCCAATTGGCGTATCAGATTTTAGTTTCCAGTAGTAAAGAAAAATCGGACCTTAACCAAGGCGATTTATGGAATTCTAAACAGATTAGAGGCAATAAATCAGCTAATATTTTTTATTCGGGTAAAGCTTTAAATCGTGCCATTACTTATTATTGGAAAGTTAGAGTTTGGGATGCAAGTAATCGAAATTCTGATTATGCTATACCACAAGCTTTTAAAATTACAACAGAAAAAAAAACATATAACCATCCAAGTATATTTCAGATAGATACAATTAAACCCGCTCAATTTAAAAAGTTTAACAATGTGTTGTTTATAGATTTTGGTAAAGATGCCTTTGCTACTTTAACACTCAATTATGAAGCTAAGCAAATAGAAACACTTACCATCAAATTGGGAGAACAATTAAATGCTGACGGCACCATCAATATGAAAACTGGAGCAAGTAGCATCCGCGCTCAGGAAATAAAATTAGTAGTTAATCCCAATCAAGTAAATTACCCAATCAATTTAAAAAAAGACGAACGAAATACAAAACCTCAAGCTGCCCAAATGCCTAAATCCTTCCCGGTTTTAATGCCATTTAGATATGTAGAAATTGTTGGAAATACAGCGGAAATACAGAAAGAAGATATTACGCAATTCGCCTATCACACCTATTTTGACGATCAGGCCAGTAGCTTTCACAGTTCAAATGAAGTGTTAAATCAAATCTGGGATTTATGCAAATATTCTATTAAAGCAACTTCTTTTACAGGTGTTTATGTAGACGGCGACAGGGAACGCATACCTTATGAAGCAGATGCTTACATTAATCAATTAAGTCATTACACCACTGATAGAGAATACAATATTGCTAAAAATACCATTATATATTTTATGGAATTTCCTACTTGGCCTACCGAGTGGCAATTGCATGTAGCGCTCATGCTAGAGCAGGATTATTTATACAGTGGAAGCACCAAATTAATAGCACAATATTATGAGCCATTAAAGTACAAAACGCTGATGGAGTTAGCAAATGAGGATGGTTTAATCAGTACAAAATCTTCAAAACTTACCAGAGATTTTATGCAAAAACTGGGCTTTAAAGATAGTACCATTGTTTTAAAAGATATTGTTGACTGGCCACCGGCACAAAAGGATACAGGTTGGAAATTAGCAACCGCAGAAGGCGAACGTGATGGTTTTGTTTTTATGCCCTATAACACGGTAATAAACGCTTTATATGTTAAAAATATGGAGATTATGGCTCTCTTTGCTAAAATTTTAAATAAACCTGATGAAGAAGCCCTATTTAAAATCAATGCTTTAAAAGCTAAAAAGGCTTTTAATGACCAAATGCTCAGTAAAACTACTCAGATTTATACAGACGGCATAGGTACGGATCATTCCTCTATTCATGCCAATATGTTTGCTTTGGCTTTTAACCTTGTTCCGCAGGAGAATATTAAACCAGTAGCTAATTTCTTAAAATCAAGAGGAATGGCCTGTAGTGTTTATGGCGCCCAATACTTAATGGAAGCACTTTATAATGCAAATGAACAAGATTATGCTTTAGAGTTGATGACTTCTAAAAGTGATAGAAGCTGGTATAATATGATACGTGTGGGCTCTACCATTACGATGGAAGCTTGGGATATGAAATACAAACCTAACGCAGATTGGAACCATGCATGGGGAGCAGTACCAGCCAACGCGATTCCAAGACTAATGTGGGGCATACAGCCAAAAACAGCTGGAGCAAGTATCATCCAAATTAAACCTCAGCTTAGTACGCTTACTAAAAGCGATATAAAAGTTCCGTTTTTAAATGGAGAAGTACGGGCCAATTATATAAAAAAAGGGCCAAATCATCAGGAATATACGTTTAATATACCCGCCAATATGTCAGCAGATTTATTGCTTAACTATTTACCAAATGATATA
>JACMOW010000086.1 GCA_014377775.1 Pedobacter sp.
AAAAATAAATTGTTAGCTGATCAGATCAAACAAATGAAAGATCAGATGGGTATGATGGACAAGCAACAGCAGGTGCGTTACACGCGATAATTATTTATCTTCTAAACGATCAAAATTCTCTTCATAAGCATCATTGGTTCTACTAATGATGTCTTCATCAATCGCAGCTTTACGGCTAAAGAATAATTCCTCCGCTTGTATGCGTTTAATTAGCTGACGAACAAGTGAAAGATCAAAAGTATCTTTACTTAATTTGATGCAATATTGGTTTTCGGTGATCTCTAAGCTTGAGCTATTCATAAGATTATGATTTTTAAGAGCTTAAAGTTAAAAAAGGCTTACCGTAATTGAATACGATAAGCCTTTAAGTTTTTGTTATCATTATGTTAAGGGTAATCTATTTTCTATTTCCTATTACTTATTTTCGTGATAAAAATAATCCATTATCAGTTTTTGTAACTTTTAGAATTCCTTTTCCAGTTAGCGCCTTTAAGGTTAAATCCCATTTTTTATTGCTCCAATCCGCAAGTTGTGATTTAACCTCAGTTAAAAGAGATTCTTCTTTTACCAATCCAAATAACTCGGTTTCTTCAGCAGTAAGCTCAATTTTCTTTTTTTCCGCACGCATTTGTGGAAAAAATAATACCTCTTGGATGGTAGATTGGTTGGTCATTAACATCACCAAACGATCTATACCAATCCCTAAACCAGATGTTGGAGGCATGCCATATTCTAAGGCACGAATAAAATCATCGTCCATCGCCATCGCTTCATCATCGCCCCTGGCAGCTAATTTTAATTGCTCTTCGAAACGTTCTTTCTGATCGATAGGATCATTTAACTCTGAATAGGCATTCGCAATTTCTTTTCCGTTCACAAATAACTCGAAACGCTCTACCAAACCTTCTTTGCTACGGTGCTTTTTAGCCAATGGAGTCATTTCTAATGGATAATCGGTAATGTAGGTAGGTTGGATTAGGTTAGCTTCTACTTTTTCGCTAAAAAGCTCGTCGATCAGTTTACCACGGCCCATCGAGTCATCAACCGCTATATTTAAGCTTTTGCAGGTAGCTTTAATTTCATCTTCGGTTAGGCTTGAAACATCGATACCTGTATATTTTTCGATCGATTCGTACATGGTTAGTTTCTCATAGGGACCAGCAAAATTGATTTCATGCTCGCCTACTTTAACCATCGCCGTACCATGAATAGTTACAGCAATTTTCTCTAAACATTCTTCTACCATGGCCATCATCCAGATATAATCTTTATAGGCTACATAAATTTCCATGGCGGTAAACTCAGGATTATGGGTACGATCCATTCCTTCGTTCCTAAACATTTTGCCAAACTCATATACACCGTCAAAACCAGCAACAATTAGTCTTTTGAGATACAATTCGTTCGCAATGCGAAGAAACAAAGGCATATCTAAGGTATTATGATGTGTTTCGAACGGACGAGCGGCGGCGCCACCATGTATGGCCTGTAAAATGGGTGTTTCTACTTCCATCCAACCTTGGTTGTCGAAATAGTTACGCATGGTATTAATTACCTTCGATCGGTTAATGAAGATTTGTTTATAATCTGGGTTAACCGTTAAATCTACATAACGCATGCGGTAGCGCAACTCTGGATTGGTAAAACCATCATATACATTGCCATCATCATCGCGTTTTACGATAGGTAGTGGGCGTAATGATTTAGATAATACCGTGAATTTAGTAACGTGGATAGAGATTTCACCTGTTTGGGTGGTGAAAACATAGCCTTCGATCCCAATAAAGTCGCCAATATCTAATAATTTCTTGAATACGGTATTGTATAGGGTTTTATCATCCCCAGGACAAAGCTCATCGCGCTTTAAGTAAATTTGGATCCGTCCGGTAGCATCTTGCAAATCAGCGAAAGAAGCAGCGCCCATAATGTTACGGCCCATTATTCTTCCAGCAATGCTGATGGTTTTGTAGGCAGTTTTATCTTTTTCGTAGTTGACTAATATATCGGCTGCATTGGCATTAATTTCGTAAGCTTCTGCCGGATAAGGGTTAATTCCCAGTTCGCGAAGTTGTTTTAACGAATCGCGACGTAATAATTCCTGTTCTGATAATCCTGTACTCATGTAGTGTGTTTTTTTTGCAAAAGTAATGATTTTTGCTGTGGTTTTAATGTGTAAAAGCTTAATATGCTTGCACAAGTACCTCGATAGGTATCTTTAAATGCTCGTTTATCTGTCTGATCATTTCGAGTGTGAGTTTTCTTTTTTTGTTTAAAATTTCGCTTGCTCGGCTTTTTAAACCAACAATATTAGCTAGGTGCGTTTGTTTATATCCCAGTTCTTCCATCCTAAATTTGATTGCTTCAATTGGGTCGGGTAGGGGAATAGGGTAATGTTCATCTTCATACTTTTCGATTAACATTCCCAAAATTTCTAACTCATCACCCTCAGCTGAATCTTTTTTAGCATCGAAGATAATTTCTAAGCGAATAAGTGCTTCATTGTAATCTTTTTCTGTTTTGATTGGTTTAATATTCATGAGTTATATGTTATTTGCATCAATTTTATCATAATCTGCATGTGTTCCGATAAAACGAATCCAAACCATCTGATAATCGAAATTAATCTTAATTATGAGGCGATATTGATTCCCTTTAATATTGAATACAATTCTATTGTCTCCTAAAACACTTGCAGAAGGAAATTCTCTTTTAATATCATGTGAATTTTTCCATTCACTATCACTTGTTTCTTCGTACCAGCATAGCAATTGTTTTTTGCAATCATTATGCTTAATCCAAAATTCTCGAAGTATCTTTTTTGCTATTACTCTCAAGTTCCCAAATATAATATTAAGTTCCCGAATTGGGAAATTAATTGGTAAATATTCTTTAATTAATTATCAACAGAAAACTAATTTGAAGAATTAAATAGTGGAAATGAAATATTGATTGAAAGTATAGTATTGGTTAAGGGGCTTTAACTTTTAATCCGCTTCTACCATCTCTTCATACATCGAATTAATCGCTTCAATGTATTTTTTCTCTACTACACGGCGTTTTACCTTCATGGTTGGCGTAATTTCGCCTTCATCAATATCGAATGGATTACGCTTAATGATAAAGTTTTTAATGCGTTCAAATTTGGCCAGCTCGTTAGAGATTTTCTTGATGTCTTTTTCAAACCATTCCTTAATTTCTTGGTTATCAATAAAAGACGCTTCTTCTAAGAAGAATGCTTCGGTTAAATCGAAAGTTTCTTGTAATGTTTCTCTATTTGGGATGATGATGGCCGTAATGTAATCGCGTTTATCACCAATTAAAAATAACTGGTCTATTTTTGGGCTTTTTAGATAAATATTTTCTACAGGTGTGGGATACACATTCTTTCCATACGCATTTACGATCATGTTTTTTAAACGATCGGTTATTTGCAAGTTACCTTTGTAGTAGCGCCCAATATCGCCAGTATGGAACCATTTATCTTTATCTATGGCTTCGGCAGTTTCGGCAGGTTTATTAAAATAGCCTTTCATTACACAGTGGCCGCGCACAATAATTTCGCCCTCGGCACACTCAAAATCTTCTTTAAAAGTATCATGTGTTTGGATACTGATCATTTCTTTGGTCTCGATATCTTGAATAGCTACTTCAATGCCAGGTATAATCCTACCTACGGTACCGTAAACCTGACGGTGATATTCTGTTACCGCCATTACAGGCGATGTTTCCGTTAGTCCGAAGCCCTCCAGAACTTTGATCCCTAGATCGCCAAAAAACTCGCCTACATTACGCGGCAAGGCAGCTCCGCCTGAGAGCATAAATTTTAATCGGCCTCCTGTTTTTTCTTTAATTTTACTAAATACCAATTTTTCTGCTACTGCTTTTTTGGCACCCAATACTAGTCCACCGCTTTTGCCAGCTTCCTTTGCCTCACGATAGTTTTTTCCTGTTTCTAGCGCCCAATTAAAGATTTTGGCTTTCATTCCACCAGCGGCAGTACCCGATTTAATGGCTTTATCGTGTATTCTTTCTAATAACCTCGGTACGCACGACATGATAGTGGGTCTTACTTCGCCCATGTTTTTTGCCAATAATTCTAAACTTTGTGCGAAGGCAATTTTACAACCTTGAGCGCAGCAAACGTGATAGGTTGCGGTGCGTTCAAAAACATGTGATAGCGGTAAAAAAGATAAAAAGGTTTCTGTTTCATCAATTACTGGGATTTGCTGTAAACACACATTTACATTTTCTACAAAATTATTATGAGTTAGCATTACACCTTTTGGTGTACCAGTAGTGCCTGAAGTGTAAATTAATGAAGAAATATCTGCTGGTAAAACCTCTCGGCGGCGTTGGTTAATCTGTTTATGTTCGGCCTCACTTACCGATTTTTCTACTAGCGTTTTAAAAGGAATGATTTCTGCATTTACATCAGCAGGAATGATGATTTTTTCAAAATCACTGAAAGTTGGGATAATATATTGTAGTGCTGAACAGTTAGCAGCAATTTTCACTACTTTTTTAAATAAGAAGGGGTTACCTACCAATAGTGCCTTTATACCCGAATCGTTAATAATATAAGCTACTTCATGTTCGGATAGGGTAGGGTAAATGGAAACGTTAATGGCTCCAATTTGTTGAATACCTTGATCGTAATACACATACTCTGGCGAGTTTTCGATCATTAAGCCTAATCTATCGCCTTTAATTATCCCTTTTTCGAGAAAGAAGGCCGAAACCGAATCTGCTCTGCTTAGGGTATCTTTAAAAGAAATATCCTCCCATTTCGCCCCATTCTTGTGTATTAAGAAAGTTTCTTCTGGTTTATGAATATTTTCTATAACATTCCTTAATAAGCTTGGAACGGTAGAAAATTCGTTAAATGTGACCATGGCGTTAATTTAATTTTTATTTAGCTAACAATGATAAAGGTTTATGGTTAGAAAAGCAAAACAAAAAAGGCACCTAAAACAAGGCGCCTCT
>JACMOW010000087.1 GCA_014377775.1 Pedobacter sp.
CCTGCTTTATCACCAAATACAAGGCCAGCGCAAAAAGAAAAAGCGCAATAGCACGATTAATAATATGGCTACTTAAAGCAAATTTTTCTTGAATATATTTCGCAAAGTGGGCATAACCATACAAAGCCAAAGCCGAACCTAAGCCTGATCCGATACTAAAAATAACCAAGGATAAATAATTGGTCTGAATCCAATCATGCAAAATCACATAATTACCAAAAAATAGCCAAAATGGAATTTGAACAGGATTTAATACGCCCAATAACACACCATAAAATACACTACCCTTTCTACTCCTATTGTCTTCTGCTTTTGTTTTGGGCATTTTTTTCCGATTAACCCATGTAATTGTACCCATTACAATAAAAAGCACAATCATAAAGGCATCTACATAAGTACCCAACCTCACTTCGCTTATATTCGAATCTAAACTTACATCACTCGAAATCCATCGTGCGAAACGCATCATACCAAATGTAAAAAACACTTCTACACACGAAAAAGACAATATAAAATATAGGGCTTGGCGCATCCCTTTGTTAATGGTAAGCTGTGCCACAGTTAAGTTAATATTCCCAGGTGGGATATAACCGATGGCATTTAAAATAATACCAATCAAAAAGGTTAATAAGAGCATAGTTTTGCTAAGATACTATTTCAGATGTGCTTTTAAAAATTGACCGGTATATGAACCCTTTGCTAAACGTAAATCCTCTGGTGTACCTTCGAAAACTATATTTCCACCTTTATCACCACCTTCCGGGCCGATATCAATCACCCAATCGGCACATTTTATCATATCCATATTGTGCTCGATCACCAAAATAGTGTTTCCTTGCTCGATTAAAGTATTTAACGCTTTCAATAATTTTTTAATATCATGGAAATGCAAACCCGTTGTAGGCTCATCAAAAATGAACATGGTTTTATGCGCATTATTACCCTTAATTAAAAAAGAAGCCAACTTAATCCGCTGTGCCTCACCACCAGATAATGTATTTGAGGATTGACCTAAATGCACGTAGCCCAAGCCAACATCCAATAAAGGATTTAACTTCTGCAAAATTTTTGGTTCCTTAGCGAAAAACTCCACCGCCTCCTCTATTGTTAAATCTAAGATATCGGCTACATTTTTATCTTGATAAGTAATATCTAATACTTGTTGCTTAAATCTTCTTCCACTGCAGGTTTCACAAGGCAAATAAATATCAGCCATAAACTGCATCTCAATTTTAACTTCACCCTCACCCTGGCAGGTATCACAACGGCCACCTTCTACGTTAAAAGAAAAGGCAGCAGGTTTTAATCCGCCCGCTTTAGACGCTGGCAATGCCGAAAATAAGGCCCTAATATCGTCCCATGCCTTTACATAAGTTACTGGATTAGAACGTGAAGAACGCCCTATGGGATTTTGATCTACCATTTCTACCTGGCTAACGAGATCAATGTTCCCAAAAATACCATCATAAGACCCAGTTTGCTCACCTGCATAATTACCTATAGCCTTTTGCAAAGCAGGATACAATATTTTTTTTACCAAACTCGTTTTCCCAGATCCCGAAACACCGCTTACACAGGTAAATACACCCAAAGGAAATTTAACATCGATGTTTTTTAAATTATTCTCTCTCGCCCCCTTAATCTGGATATGATCTTTCCATACCCTTCGTTTACTTGGCACAACAATCTGTTCTTTACCCGCCAAATAACGACCTGTTAATGAATTATTGTCTTTAATGATTTCATTATAAGTCCCACTAAATACCAGATTGCCACCATGCGTGCCCGCTTCTGGGCCAATATCGATAATATGATCGGCTGCTTTCATCATCTCCTCTTCGTGCTCTACTACTAAAACCGTATTGCCCACATTACGTAAAGATTGTAGCACCTCTATAAGCTTATGTGTATCGCGGGGATGTAAGCCAATGCTAGGCTCATCTAGCACGTAAACAGAGCCTACAAGGCTACTTCCTAGTGAAGTGGCAAGATTTATTCGCTGACTTTCGCCACCGGATAAAGTATTAGATAATCGGTTTAGTGTTAAATAACCTAAGCCCACATTATTAAGGTACAAAACACGATTGGTAATTTCTGCCAATAGCCGTTTTGCTATCCTTTGCTCAATGGCTGAAAGTGTTAAGGCTTCGAAAAATGGAAGAATAGTTGACAATGGCATCAGTACCATATCTAATATCGATTTCTTTCCAATTTTAACATACGAGGCATCTTTGCGCAGGCGAGTACCTTTACAATCCGGACAAATGGTTTTTCCGCGATAGCGTGATAACATTACCCGATATTGGATTTTATAAGTCTGCTCTTCTAATTCTTTAAAAAACTGATCTAATCCAGCAAAATATTTATTACCTGTCCAGATTAAACGTTGTTGCTTCTCTGTTAACTCACTATAGGAGCGGTGGATTGGAAAATCAAACTGATCAGCACTTTTTATAAATTTCTTTAACCATTCGCTCATTTTTTCTCCTCTCCAGGGGGCGATGGCATTATCGTATAAACTTTTACTTTTATCAGGAATTACCAAATCTTCATCAATCCCAATTACATTTCCATACCCTTCACAACGTTCGCAAGCTCCATAAGGATTATTAAAGCTGAAAAAATTAGGCGTTGGTTCTTCAAACTTTATACCATCGAGTTCGAAACGGTCGCAAAAGAAAGTTTGTTTGCCTTCATGCTCTACAAAACAATCGCCCTTTCCTTCAAAGAAAGCCGTTTGTACAGAGTCGGCAATACGACTTAAAGTTTCTTCCTCTTGATTAATTACAATTCGATCTATTAAGATTCGAATGGTTGTAGTATCCGTTAATTCTGTATCAGCTACAGATTCATCTGCCAATACATCTTCAATTTTAGTAATTACTCCTTTAAAATAAACACGTAAAAAGCCCTTTTGCAGCAAAACTGCCAGTTCTTCTTTAATGCTACGGTTATTGTGTGGGTGTAAAGGGCAAAATATAGTAATCACACTTTCATCGCCAAGGCTCATCATAAAATCTACCACCGTAGTAACAGAGTCTTTCTTTACAATCGCACCCGATACTGGAGAATAAGTAATACCAATTCTCGAAAACAATAATTTAAGGTAATCATAAATCTCGGTCGAGGTACCCACGGTTGAACGAGGGTTTGAAGTAATTACCTTTTGCTCAATCGCTATAGCAGGGGCAATTCCCTTTATGTAATCTACATCAGGCTTGTTCATACGCCCCATAAATTGGCGGGCATAAGATGATAAGCTCTCTACGTAGCGCCGCTGACCTTCTGCATATAAAGTATCAAATGCCAATGATGATTTTCCAGAGCCAGACATCCCAGTAATTACGACAAGCTTGTTTTTTGGAATGGCTACATCAATATTTTTAAGATTGTGTACCCTTGCTCCTTTTATAATGATGTGTTGATGTGGGTCTTTCTCTATTTCCTTACTCATTTACCGCTTTATACAATGTAGTTAATATAACCCAAAATTACGATTTTGATTTAAACCGCTTCAAAAATAAGGCGGGTTTTACAAAATTTTACATATTTTAACATATTTTCTATTGTATTATTAAAAAAAAATACGTCATTTGCACTAATACAATCACACAATTGTAAACCAACATCTTAAAACAAAGGAGAAACGCTATAGATTAGAAAGCTACTTATTTATTTTTTAATAAAAAAAGGAATTTTAGTATGCGCACTCCTATGAAATTACAACAGTTTAGTGATCAGGATTTGGTGAAGTTATATCTGAGCGGAGATGAGTCTGTTATTGCAGAACTAGTAAGACGCCACAAATCAAAAATTTTTACTTCTATTTATTTATTGGTTAAAGATCAATATTTAGCAGAGGATATATTCCAAGACGCTTTTATTAAGGTAATTAACACCTTACGCAGTGGCAGGTATAATGAAGAAGGCAAATTTTTACCTTGGGTAATGCGTATTGCACATAATTTGGTAATCGATTATTTTAGAAAAGAAAAACGTGCGCCAATTATTACCAGCGCCGATGGAACCGACGTCCTAAATCTCATCCAAATTCTGGAAGAGAGTACTGAAGAGCGGATGCTTCGTGAGCAAACGCATGTAGATTTAAGAACAATGATTCAATTATTGCCAGATGAGCAAAAGGAAGTTTTAATTATGCGCCATTATGCCGACCTAAGCTTTAAAGAAATTGCCGATTTAACCGATGTAAGCATCAATACTGCATTGGGTAGAATGCGATACGCACTCAGCAACCTACGTAAAATGATGAAGGTGAAGGAAGTAATAAAATAATGTGTATATTCAATAAAATAAAGTAATACAAACTACGTTAAGATTAAAACTAAAATATATATTTTGCGTATGGTTAAAACCTCTACTTCACTTAATTCTGTAAATTTTTCTAGCCCAGCTCCTGCCGAAAAAGCGGTTGAGCAAGCTAAAATTCAAGATGAAATGTTTTACGACAGCATCAAACCTCAATTAGACCAGCTCATTAAAGATCCGTCGGACGAGACGATTGAAAAAATCTTAGCTTACGCTAAAAAGAAGTAATTTACACAAAGGATAAAGCTGTTTAACCCAAGGTTAAGCAGCTTTTTTATTTCCCTACGCTGCTTTAATTTTCGTTATTTCCGATCTTCTAAGGTATTCCATCCTAATACTTGATACTTGATACTCACGTATCGATACTTTATATTTGA
>JACMOW010000088.1 GCA_014377775.1 Pedobacter sp.
TACGGGTTTCAGACCATCGCGTACATCAGGTAAAGCCCTACTTACGATTACCGACATCGAATAATCGATATAAGCAGATTTCATCTGCTCATCTATGTTTATTGAAATAATTTTGTCGTTCTCTTGATTTTCTAAATCTTCAGCCATAAATTTTTCGTTGTTGCGAATAGGTTTTATATAACCTTGCGAATTTAACAAAATAACGGTCAATATACACCTTTATGTGGAAAAGTTTTACCTATCTTGGAAATCAAGGAATAAGATTTACTATTGAGTTAAAAGCACAGGATTATCCTTAATAGGCAATTTGGCAAACTTTATCACTTCAATACTCGGTACGCCAAAATCCAGCATTACCTTGCCCAATATTAAATAGCAACCTTTACCTCTAAATGGATAAATTGGACTAGAATTTGGGAAATGTGTAGTGTCAAAAAAATCGCCTGAATGATCAATAAATGTCCCAAACCACATTTTGGTATTTTTTATCGTATGTACGGTTTTATCGCATACGAAATTACCAAGCATCTTTACCATTTTTCCTTCTAATTTTTCCAAGTCTTTCGCAAGTACCTCTCCCCTGTAAGTGGTTTTTAACAGGTCGAACCTACTCAAACTCATCGGAAAGCCCAACAACTCCAATTCCTGATAGGCATCTTCAATTAAGTGGGTAGCTAAGTTTGGTAACCGATAGGCTTTCGCAGGTTGATGAAAGAGTTCTCTATCAGCCGATGGTTTAGTTTTATTGCCTAAGTAATTGTAAACTTCCCAAAGTAATTCTTTTTTAGTTTTGCCAGTAAACCGTAACGCATCAATTCTAATTAGTATAATCGACTGTTCTAGCGTAAGATAAGTTCGTTTAATTAAATCTTCAAGATCGGTATATGCTCCATTTTTTTTCCGCTCTTGCGGGATGATTTCAATTAATCGATTCTCTAATCCTTGTATTCCAATAAAACCCAAATAAGCATCGTTTTCCTTAATATTAACTACACTATCACTGTGATTTACACAAGGAAGATGAACATTTACTCCAGTTTGTTGTAACGCATGCACGTATACCCATCGTTGGTAAAAGCCACCATAATTATTTAAAACAGCAACCATAAATTCTTTTGGATAATAGGTTTTAAGAAATAAACTCTGATAACTTTCTACCGCAAAGCTAGCAGAATGCGCTTTAGAAAAGCTAAATCCAGCAAAACTGGAAACTTGTCGCCATACCTCTTTTGTAACCTCTTCATCTCTACCCAATGCCGCTGAACTCGTAAAAAAGCGCTTCGATAATTTATTAAATTCCGTATCTTTTGTCCGATATTTACCACTCATTCCACGTCTTAAAATATCAGCATCCGCTAAATCCAATCCGGCATAATAACAGCATACTTTAATCACATCCTCTTGGTATACCATAATGCCAAAAGTTTCGTGAAGCTGCTCTTCCATTACCTTTGATAAATACCTTACTCCTTTTGGATCGTGATAACTCTGGATATACATTTTCATCATCCCAGAACTGGCTACGCCAGGCCTAATAATGGAGCTTGCCGCTACGAGCGTGAGATAATCTTCACATTGCAATTTTTTAAGCAATTGCCGCATGGCAGGTGATTCGATGTAAAAGCAGCCAATTGGTGTGCCTGCTTTTAATTGTGCATTTAACTTAGGGTCGTGTTTAAAAGACTTAAAATCATGAATGTCAATAGTTATTTCTCTATTCTTTAAAATCAGTTGTACGGCCTCTCTAATGTGCCCAATGCCACGCTGACTTAAGATATCATATTTATCAAGACCAATGGCTTCTGCTTCATACATATCCCATTGCACGGTAGGTAAGCCCTTAGGTGGTAAATCCAACGCTGTATAATAGGTTAAAGGTTCTTCACCAATTAAAACACCTCCTGCGTGAATAGAACGTTGATTTGGTAGGTTATGCATAAACGTATGAATAGCCATAATTTTAACAAAAGTTGGATTATCGGTATTGAATTTATCACGTGTAGGATCGGTAAAATCGTCGATTTCACTTTTAGCCAATCCCATTACTTTACCAATTTCTCTAATGATGGCCCGATCTTTAAAACTACTCATGGTACCTAAAAGTGCGGTATGTGGGTATTTTTTAAAGATATATCGCTGTATTTCTGGTCGCTCATCCCAGCTAAAATCGATATCAAAATCAGGCGGAGAACTACGTTTGTGATTTAAAAACCGTTCGAAGTAGAGATCCAGTTCTATGGGGTCTACATCGGTTATCTTTAAACAATAGGCCACAATGCTATTGGCGCCAGATCCTCTACCTACATGATAATACCCTTTTTCTTCCATGGCATAGCGAACAATATCCCACGTAATTAAAAAATAAGCGCAAAAATCGAGTTCGGTAATTACTTTTAATTCTTTGTTAATCCTTTCTATGGCAACCGTATGATCTGATCCGTAACGATACGATAAACCTTCATTAGCCAGCTTTGTAAGTAATTTTAAATCTTCCACAACGCTCTCAGTAAATGTCTTTTTGTTCTTTTTACCAAAGGTATAATCGTCCATACAACAACTATCTAATAGATACTGTGTGTTGCTAACGACATTATCATGCGCTGAAAATTTTTGTTTTAGCGTTTCTTCGTTGACAAATAACTCGTCTGCCCCACAAGTATCCCCATCCGTTAGTTTGCCCAATACGGTATTTAATCCTATTGCCCTTAAGTAATGGTGCAATCGGTATTCTAACTTATTTTTAACAGTAACAGGGTGAAGAATTACCAATTTATCGATTGATTTTCCGAAAATTTTATAAAGCTCGTTTGCCCGAATGCCTAAATATTCGTTATTCCTCAATTTGGGTCGGGTACCATAAGGATAAACTACAAAAGCATTTAAAAAAACAAAAGGCTCATCTGGCAAAGGAATTTCATTAAGATTATGATGGGTTAAAAAATCGTTTAGCTCTTTCATCCCCTCCCTATTTTTGGCAATTCCGATGTATAGTAATTTATGATTTCTTCGGAATTCAATCCCAACAATGGGTTTAATCCCTTCTGCTCTGCAAAGCCTTATAAACTCCATGGCCCCTGTAGAATTATTAATATCGGTGAGCACCAGCTGATGAATATGCTTTGCCTTTGCTTCTACAATTAAGCTTTTTACACTCATGGTGCCATAACGGAGGCTATATTGTGAATGTGTATTAAGAAACATAAACTATGCTCCTTTTTGAGGCAGTACCGTAGCTAGACGAATGGAATCTGTACCGTATCTTACTCGCATTTTGTCCATGCTTTGATAGAGATTATACATTTTTTCTGAAGGGCCATACAATGCAATTTGTTCATGCCCGCTCACGAGATGAGATAATTTTACGCCCACTAA
Source organism: Pedobacter sp. (assembly GCA_014377775.1). Classification (GTDB taxonomy): domain Bacteria; phylum Bacteroidota; class Bacteroidia; order Sphingobacteriales; family Sphingobacteriaceae; genus Pedobacter. The sequence goes on from JACMOW010000088.1 coordinate 3,373, forward strand.
CCTCAATAACATCCGCTTTTGATATAATTTATCAAACAATTCTTTCGTTTTTTTTATCAGTAAAGAATCAAGCGAAGTATAGGGAATTTTAGCTTGTTGAGTAACCGTTTCGAAGTTTGCATAGCGGATGGTTACCGTAATACATGCCGTAAGTTTTTGCTTTTGCCGAAGTTCAAAGGCAAGATTGGTAATCATATCAGTAAGGATAATCTTCATACCTGCAACATCCATACTATCATTTTCAAAAGTAGTTTGCTTACCTATAGATTTCTGTTCTCGATAAGGAACTACTGGAGAATGATCTACTCCATTTGCTTTTTGCCACAAACTAAGACCATTTTGACCTAATATTTTAAACATTAAATCTTGAGGAATTTGGGTTAAAGTATGAATTTTCCTTACCCCCATTTCGCTGAGTTTTAAAAAAGTAGCATCGCCTAGGCCCGGTATTTTCTTAATCGAAAGTGGATTTAAAAAATCCTGTACTCTAGGTTTATCCACCTGAAGTTCTCCATTGGGTTTACATTCGTTTGTGGCTATTTTAGAAACGGTCTTATTAATTGATAAGCCAAATGAGATGGGCAATCCGATTTGATTTAAAACATGTCCGCGAAGCTCATGCGCAAATTTCATACAACCAAAAAAACGATCCATTCCTGTCATATCAATATAATGCTCATCGATACTTGCTTTCTCTAAAATGGGCACTCGCTCTTGCAAAAGTTCGGTAATTTGATGAGAATAATAACTGTAATCGTCCATACTGCCTTTTACAAAAATAGCATGTGGACAAAGTTGACGGGCCATTCGACTGGGCATAGCGGAATGCACTCCATATTTACGTGCTTCATAACTGCAGGATGCAACTACTCCCCGATCAGACATCCCGCCAATAACTACAGGTAAACCCGCCAATTTGCTATTTTTTTTAATCTCTACCGAAACAAAAAAAGCATCCTGATCCATGTGAATAATATGTTTATCGTTAAATTCAGCCATTGTAATAGCAAATATAATACTAATATAATTAGTATTATAATAAATGTATAACTAAATTAATTAGTATTAAACAAGGTATTATCCTGATGTTAATAAATCAGAAATATTAACAAAAAAAAAGTCCCAAAACAATGAAGCTTTGGGACTCTTTAGGCGAAGTATCTAACCTTATAAATTTTTTACAATCTCTGTAGACATTGGTTTAGTGCCAGAACGGTAACGATGTACCAACTCCCCTTTTTCGTTGATTAAGAATTTTTCAAAATTCCATTTGATGTCTCCTTTAAAATCAGGATTTTCTTCGCTAGTTAAATAAGCAAATAACGGAGTAATATCTGATCCTTTGACACTTACTTTTTCACTTAAAAGAAATGTTACACCAAAATTCTTTTTACAAAAATCTTGGATCTCTGTGTTAGTAGCTAATTCTTGTCCACCAAAGTTCCCAGCAGGAAAACCAATTAAAACTACATCTTTACCATATTGCTTGTGTAATTTTTCTAAATCTTCATATTGTGGTGTGTATCCACATTTAGATGCCGTATTTACAATTAATATTTTTTTACCTTTAAATTTCGAAAGTTTAACCTTTTTACCATCAATGGTTTTAATGGTGAAATCATAAACTGTTTTCGGTGGATTTGGCGCAATCCATAAACTAAATACTAGTAATAAAGTGTTGATCATTTTTTTGTGATTATAAGGTTAAGCTCGTAGCGCGCATGACGCTGTATATTTCATATGATACGAAGTTACTCACAAAATGGTTTTATTAAATAATAATATTGTAAAGAAATTGATAAAATTAAAAATCACTTAAAGAGTTCATATTAAGTGGTTAAGTTATGAATTTGAGGTTGTTAAAGATGAAGTTAAGCCATTTTTTTAAAAATAATTACGATATCAATTTTGAATTTAGATTTATTTATAGTTTTATTTGCAGAAAAACGTTCTGAATGGCAAAAAATTTACTTATCGTAGAATCACCAGCAAAAGCTAAAACCATTGAAGGGTATTTAGGAAAAGATTTTTTGGTTAAGTCTAGTTATGGCCATATCCGCGACTTGGTAAAAGGTGACATGGGAATAGACACCGCTAATAATTTTAGCCAAACCTATGAAGTCCCTGCAGATAAAAAGCAGGTCGTTGCAGAACTCAAAAAACTTGCCAAAGAAGCCGAAATGGTATGGTTAGCATCCGATGAAGATCGCGAGGGAGAAGCCATATCGTGGCATTTATACGAAACTTTAGGGCTTAAAGAAAGTAATACCAAAAGAATCGTTTTTCATGAAATTACCAAGCCTGCTATTTTAAAGGCGATCGAAAACCCCAGAACCATAGATTATAATTTAGTTCGTGCACAACAGGCCAGAAGAGTTTTAGACCGTTTAGTGGGGTTTGAACTATCACCAGTACTTTGGAAAAAAGTAAAACCATCATTGTCAGCTGGTCGTGTACAGTCGGTTGCGGTTCGATTAATTGTAGATCGTGAACGAGAAGTTAATAAATTTAATACTACAGCAGCATTTAAAATTACTGCTCAATTTACGACTGGAAAAGGAAAGGAAATTGTAAGAGCAGAATTATCTCATCGTTTTGAGAAAGCCACTGATGCAGAAAAATTCTTACAAGACGGTTTGAATGCAAGCTTTGCAGTGAGCAATTTAGAAGTTAAACCTGCTAAAAGAAATCCTGCAGCGCCCTTTACCACTTCCACTTTGCAACAAGAGGCCTCAAGAAAACTTGGATTTTCGGTAGCCAGAACCATGCAAATTGCACAACGTTTGTACGAAAGTGGTAAAATCACTTATATGAGAACAGATTCAGTAAATCTTTCTCAAACTGCAATTGATGCAGCATCGGCTGAAATTAGATCTAATTGGGGAGAAAAATATCATCAACCTAGAGTTTATAAAACAAAATCGGCCGGAGCACAAGAAGCCCATGAGGCCATAAGACCAACCTATTTTAACCAACACAGTGTGGACGGGGATAATTCGGAAAAACGCTTGTACGACTTAATTTGGAAGCGTGCAATTGCCTCACAAATGAGTGAAGCGGTATTCGAAAAAACAACTGCAGCCATTAGTATCAGTACCCGAAAAGAAGAATTAATTGCCGAAGGAGAAGTAATGAAGTTTGATGGTTTCTTGAAAGTATATTTGGAATCAACAGATGAGGATGAGGATGAAAACGAAGACAGCAATTTACTTCCCCCATTGGCGAAAGGACAAGCACTAATTTTAAAAGAATTAGCAGCTACAGAAAGATTTTCTCGTCCGCCAGCACGATATACCGAGGCGAGTTTAGTGAAGAAATTAGAAGAATTAGGTATCGGCCGACCGTCTACTTACGCGCCCACTATTTCTACGGTTCAAAATCGTGGTTATGTGGTTAAAGAAGATAGAGATGGCAGAAGGCGCGATTTTGTAAGCATCGTTTTAGCAGATGGAAACATTAGTAAATTAACCAAATCTGAAATTACAGGAGCTGAAAAATCTAAACTTTTCCCTACTGATATTGGTGAGGTGGTGAACGACTTTTTAGTAGAGCATTTTAAAGGTATTGTAGATTTTAACTTTACAGCAAATGTTGAGAAACAATTTGATGAGATTGCACAAGGTTTACAGGAATGGACAAATATGCTTCACTCCTTTTACACACCTTTTCATAATGAAGTAGAAAACACGCTAGAAAATGCCGACCGTGCAAATGGCGAACGTCTATTAGGAATTGATCCTGTATCGGGCAAAAATGTATACGCAAAAGTTGGTCGTTATGGCCCTTTGGTTCAAATTGGAGAAATAAGCGATGAAGAAAATGCAGAAAAGCCACGCTATGCGAGCTTGTCTAAAACCCAGTCTGTAGGCACAGTAAATCTAGAAGAAGCCTTAGATCAATTTAAACTCCCCTTCCAGTTAGAAGATTACGAAGGTAAGGAAGTTTCAGTTGGTGTTGGTCGCTTTGGTCCGTATGTAAAATGGGGAGAGGCATTTATCTCTATTCCGAAAAACGAAGATCCACTTACCGTTGATATTCAACGTGCGATTAAAATAATAAGCGAAAAAGTAACTGCAGATGCGCCTGTAGCAGAATATGATCAATTACCTGTAACCAAAGGAACTGGTCGTTTTGGTCCGTTTATCAAATGGAATAACTTATTTATCAATGTGCCAAAAGCCTACAATTTTGAGCAGCTTTCGCAAAAAGACATCAATGAACTGATTGAAAAGAAGATCGAAAAAGAAAGCAATCGATTTATCCAGCAATGGACTGATGAGAAAGTGGCTTTGGAGAATGGCAGATGGGGGCCATTTATTCGTTTCGGAAAAGAAATGTTGAAATTGGGGAATAACACAAAAACAAATCAAAAGTTTACGGCTGAAGAATTGGCATCTATCTCATTAGAGGAAGTTAAAAAATTAATTGTAATTCAAGTGCCCGATGCATTTGAATCTAAAAAGAAAAAGACTCCTGCAAAAAAGAAATTAGCAGTGAAAAAGAAATAGTTCGTGGTATGAAAGCAGACCTGCCAAATAATATTGTCGAAGATGTTGCCATTGCTGTGGTTTTAATGAGTGA
>JACMOW010000089.1 GCA_014377775.1 Pedobacter sp.
CCGTATAATCGGGCGAATAAATAAGCACTTCCACATTGGTAAAAAGTTTTAACTTTTCGATTAATTTTTCAGTTTTTGAATTAAATCCTTCAGCATGTGCTTCTCCTATGTTAGTTAAAATACCTATAGTAGGTTTAATTATCTCTGCTAAAGCTTCCATTTCTTTACTTTTAGAAATTCCTGCTTCGAAAATTCCTAAATTATCTTCTTCATTAATTTGCCAAACTGATAAAGGCGCTCCTATTTGGGAGTTAAAACTTTTCGGACTTCTAACGATGTGATAATCGGGATTTAGCAATTGAAACAACCACTCTTTTACAATTGTCTTTCCATTACTTCCCGTAATTCCAATAACGGGTAAATGATGTTGCTGTCGATTAAAAGTAGCCAATTGCTGTACCGCTTTTAAGGTATCATCTACCCATAAAAAATTAGCATCGGTATATTTCTCGACGTCTCTATTTTCGGATAGCACAAAATTTCGCACGCCGTTTTTGTATGCATGATCGATAAAATCGTGTCCATTGCGTTGTGCAGTTACTGCGAAAAATAAAGATCCATCAGGATCAATCACTGTTCTGCTGTCGGTAAGTAATTTTCGAATAATTGCATCTGGATGAGGCAAAATAGCTTTTGAAGCTAAGATTTGGGCAATATGATTAATCGAATACGAGTTGCTGCTCATGATAAAAAAACAATAAATGGAGAATTGCTGCTATTTTTTTACGAATTTCAGCAATTATTTATGAAATCCACTCAACACAAGCCCCTCATTTTAGATAAAAAAACGGCATTGCTAAAAGCCGAAAGCTGGTGTGCCTATCAAGAGCGTTCGCAACAAGAGGTTAGAAATAAGCTTTATGAGTGGAATTTATTCCCAACAGAGGTGGAGGAAGTAATTTCGGACCTCATCACTACCAATTTTTTAAATGAGGAACGGTTTGCAAAGGCTTATGTTTCTGGAAAGTTTAACATAAAAAAATGGGGAAAATTAAAAATAAAGCAAGGGCTTAAATTAAAGAAAGTTCCAGATAAACTCATTCAAAAGGCATTAAACGGAATAGAAATGGACGAGTATTTAGGCGTTTTACTGGCCACTGCAGAAAAAAAAACGGTAATTATACCTGAAAAAAATGCGCTAAAAAAGAAATATAAGCTCATTAACTACCTTCAGAGCAAGGGTTTTGAAAATGATTTAATTTTTGATGTACTGAAATCCAATAACTTACCCTAAACCCTAAATTATTTATTGAATATTTCTTGACAAAAATATAAATTTGGGTATATTTGCAAACCTAAACGGAAACGATGTCTGCTAGCAAACATCTTCTAAAGGGAAGCATCGGATGATGTTAATTCATGCGAAAGTAGCTCAGTTGGTAGAGCACGACCTTGCCAAGGTCGGGGTCGCGAGTTCGAATCTCGTCTTTCGCTCTAAATGCCTTCCTACCAGGAGGCATTTATTTTAAAGGCTTAATTGCTTTTAAGCTCGGATGGTGGAACTGGTAGACACGCAGGACTTAAAATCCTGTGCCCTCAACAGGCGTGCGGGTTCGATTCCCGCTCCGAGTACAAACAAAAATCGAAATGAAAAGCCATCAGAAATGATGGCTTTTTTTATTGGGTACAAAATTGGGAACCAATTCATTAGAATTTTTCTTAAAAAAGTTTAATATAGGGCATCAACTGCTCCATAGTTAACCCCAAAAAGTCGCAAGCATGATACACTGTTACCTGCTGATGTTTGCGCAAAGCAAAGAAGTCGCGCATGAGTTGCATAGTCCGTTGACACGTACGATCGCTCTTACCCGTAATCTGCATCAGGTCTGCAGTGTAAAAAAATATTCTGTGTAACGGTGCTTTCATGGGTAACGATCTTTTCTCTCATCGAGCTATATTTTTGTTTAAATGATTAACATCCCAAAACTAACTAACAAACAACAACTTACAAACTAGTTTAGCACTTTTACGAATATTTCAAGGGTAGGTAAAACACCCATTAACAATTTCGCAAGCCTAGGTAAAACACCCTTTATCATTTTGATAATAGAATCTATTAATTGATACGAAAATTGTATCGAGAAAACCCACGATTTTTCAATATTTAATAAAAAATCCACCCAATTCCTGCGTAAATTGATAAAAGCTTTGCATTTGCAATTGCGCATAAAAGTGTATTCCTCATTACATCCCTCGCGATGCTCGGGATGACAAGTATAGTGCCACCGAGCATAGATCCGGCTTGGATCCGGCTTACACCGACGGTAAACCAAACGTGAATCTCGGCAAAACCGACAAAACACGACAAAAGCGACAATACATGACAGATGTGAACAAAACACGCCAGACTCGCCAAATACGACACCGCTAGTTTTTAATCCCTACACCTTTGTTTCATGCAATGGCAATAGGGCCAGTGTAAAATATATAAATTATAATAATATGGCAAAGTCCGAAAACAATGAAGTAATGTATGGTGCCCGCGGGAGAGTGGGCAACCTAGTAGTATTCAAAAACTACGGAGACGGCAAAACGATCATCACGAAAGTGCCGCGAAAGCGAGACAATCCGGTGTATTCCGAAAACCAGGAATTCGCCAAAGAGCGATTTAGGGAAGGCGTAATTTACGCAAAAGGTGCAGTACAAGATCCAATCTTATCTGCTTTTTATAAGCCGTATGTAAAACCTGGTTTATCGGTTTACAACTTGGCATTGGCCGATTTTTGTAAACCACCGCAGATTAAAACGATCAAAACCGATGGCTATCAAGGTAACATTGGCGATCTTATCACCATTAGAGCAACCGATAATTTTGGCATTACAGCGCTAAAAGTGTTTATTTCTAGCCCGAATGGTCCGTTAGTAGAAAGTGGTTTAGCAATAAAAGCACCCAATGGTTCAGATTGGATCTATACATCCACAGCTGGCAATGGAAGCCCAGCAGTTGATTTAGAAATTAAGATACAAGCTAGTGATACACCTGGCAATGTAACTGAATTTGAACAAACCATTACCATCTAACACCAAAAGCTCCCCGACGAAGAATCGGGGGGCTTATTTAATCATTCAACCCCTTGCCACTCATAATTAGCGGCATACACTTTTCTACTCTTGCCTCTCGGGTTTTTGATTGCTTAGGCGCTGAAAAATGTAGCAGATAGGCTCTTTGTCTACCAGGCGTTAAAGCCTCAAAGGCAGTTTTTAACGCAGGAATTTTAGCTAATTTAGACTGAAATTCTTCGGCTACTGCAAATTCTGTAGTCTTTTTAAGATCTACTTCAAGCCCCGCTTTTTCTACTTCAATGGCTTCAAAAATATAGGTTTTCAAAATTGGTTCCCTATCAACTATTTCCTGAACATTGGTAAATCGAATCTGACGTGCCGCCTGCACGTTCTGCGTTTGTTGAATTAGTATACCCTCGGCATCATTTAACAAAGCACCTTTAAAGAACAAAAGCGCACAGTATTCTTTAAACACATGAATTAAAACGATGTTACTGGTTTGCAACATATAACAAGGAACGCCCCATTTCAATTCTTCCGTTAAGCCACAATCTAACACAATTGTGCGCAATTGCTCGAGCTCTTTCTGCCACCTGCCTTTATTAAAATAAAAATCAACTTTTGAATTCTTTGTCATACGATATTATTTGAACAAAATTTAGACCCTTAGCGAGCCACGAAACCCCCTTGCAGCATAATAAGATTCTGCACCGTTATGATAAATAAAGATGTTGCCCTAGCGGTAACATCCGGTTCACCTCCGGTTATTTCCATTTCATCGAGGATCCAAAGTTTTTCGGCACTCTTTTCTAGCTTTGCCTGCACTCCAACCCATTCAATACCTTCATAACGGCGCATGCGACTCTGAAAACGAATCTTTAATGTTGCGAGTAGTACTTCAGGCTGTATTGGTAACAATTGCTTTTTCATTTGATACGATTTAGTTAACTCAAATAATCTTCCTATCAATTGGTTTGAAATACCAAGATACAAAAGTCAGAATTAATAATAATATTGGTCCAAAAAATTCTTTGGCAACATCTCCACAGGCTAAGTGAGACAATACGGCACCCGACATGACAAAAAAGAAGCCTGCATATGCCCATTCCTTTAGCAGCGGGAATTTAGGAATAAGCAGGGTTACAACGCCCAACATTTTCCAAATACCCAATATGGTTAGAAAATAGATAGGATAACCCAAATGTATTGTCCGATCTACTTCCTCTTTCAATTTTAATAATTGTACCATTCCAGTGGATAGCATTCCCAGTGCAAGCCAGATTGTAGAAATTCAATAGATGATTTTGTTTCTCTTTGTCATGATATATTATTTTAATTTGTTTACTATTTCTTGTAATCGGTTGTGCGCCATACTGAGGCCTTGAGCAAAAGGCAGTTGCAATATTTGATCTCTAAGTGCAACTGATTTATAAATGATATGCATAGTAAGTCTGCTCTTATCTGCACTAAGTTTTTCGAATGATAAGAATTCCAATTGTATGTCGAAGGGTACATTCTCCATCTCAAATGTGCGAGTAATTTTCTGGTTCGGAATAAACTCGGCAATTACGCCACTGGCCTTAAATACCACATTTCCTTGAAGATCGCTTGTTTCAAATTGGTAACTGCCGTGCTTTTTATTCTCAAGTTTTAGCACTTTAGTTCCCATCCATTGCGCTACAATTTCGGGCTCAACGTACGCTTTAAAAAGTAATTCTAATGGCAAATCAAATTCCCTTGTAATTACTAATTCTTGTTTGCCCTTTTCTGCATTAATTTTTGTTTTTAATTCCATGTTTATATTTCTTCATTATGGTTTCTAATTTATTAAATCGGTCATCCCACATTTTGCTGAAAGGCTCGATAAAGTCGGCTACTTCTTTCATGTTTTGGGGATTTAAGTGATAGTAAATTTCTCTACCATTTTGCTCTTGTTTAAGCAATTCGCACTCAGTTAGTATTTGCAAGTGTTTTGAAACTGTTGGTCTGGCGGTGTCAAAGTTTGAGGCTATTGCACCTGCTGTTAAGGATTGTGAAGCAACCAGCATCAGTATCGCCCTCCTTGTTGGGTCAGCAATGGCTTGAAATACGTCTCGTCTTAGGTTCATTATGTAGCTATTTGACTACAAATATAAATGTAGTTATTTAACTACGCAAGTTTCTGACAAAAAATTTTTAGATTACCCTTCTTGTTTCAAGCGCTTATCGACTATAAAAGGAGCAAAAGGCAATAAAGAAGCAACGAAAATGAGTACAACTTTGCCGAACTTCCATTTTCGTTCTTGCCAAGCCATAATTAAACACGCGCCATACAAAACAAATAGTAAGCCATGTGCCCAACCTGTATATTTCACTGCCAATGGCATATCGGCCCAATATTTTAAAGGCATTGCCACAAATAATAATAAAATATAAGATAAGCCTTCGGCTACGGCTACTTTCCTGAATATGTTTAATGAGGTCATCGTTACTAACTATAAGCACTAAAAATAAGGAAAGAGTAGGTTTGATATTCGCCTATTTTTCTTTTTTACAATTAGCTAACATACTCGCTAAAACTCAAAACTATCCAGATATTTATAACATGACCCTGTATTTAAGAGCAGTATCTTTTCATCGGCCCCCACTAGTTTACTATTTAGCAAAAATTTTAACCCAGCTAATAATGCCGCTCCCTCTGGCGCAACCAATATCCCCTCTTTAGCGGCAATTTCCTTTACACTTTTTATAATTTCTTGTTCCGAAACAGCTAAAGTTGTGCCTTTAGATTGCGATAAAACAGCTAACATCATTTTTTCAGCAAACGGATGTGGAACTGCTAAGCCATTTGCGATGGTTGGCATACCCTGATAGTTTGATGCATCTAATTGTAACTCGTTAAATGTGTCCACAAGAGGCTTGCAGTTCTCGGCCTGAACGGCAATCATTCTTGTCGGAATATGCGTGATCCAACCCATGTTTAGCATTTCTTTAAAAGCTTTCCAGATACCTATTAACCCAGTGCCCCCTCCAGCAGGATAAAGAATAACGTCTGGCAAATCCCAATTCATCTGCTCCGCAATTTCGTAACCCAATGTTTTTTTTCCCTCTAATCGATAAGGTTCTTTCATGGTAGAAATATCAAAGCAGCTCCTATCTTTTTTGATTTCAGCAACCAATTTAGCACAGTCACTGATTAAACCATCTACTAAGATAACTTCTGCTCCAAACGCCTTACACTCCTTTTTAAATGCATCAGGGGTATGACGGGGCATTACAACAATAGATTCAATACCTGCCTTTGCGCAGTATGCACTTAATGCACCACCTGCATTCCCTGCTGTGGGCACTATACACGAACGTATGCCCAGCTCTTTGGCTTTTGATACCGCCATACTCAAACCTCTGGCCTTAAAAGAACCTGTAGGATTAAACGACTCATCCTTTATAAGAAGTGAGCTTATTCCTAAACAATTTGCAAGTCTAAACATTGGTAAAATAGGTGTCCATCCTTCTCCCAATGTTATTCTGTTTTTAATATCCAGTATTGGAAGTAGTTTGGCATAGCGCCACATCGATCTTTCGCTTTGATCTATAATGTCTTTAGAAATAGATTTATTTAAATCAAACCGTGCTTCAATGGGTGATTTTTCACATTGCATGCAAAAACTATTAATTTCATATTTATTATATCTAAAGTGACACGAATTACAATATAATCCATAATTAAGAATGGTATTCTTTGGATTTTCAGTTAAAAATGCAGCTTTCATGTAGCTAAATTAAGGCTACATGTTGTGTGTAGCTAATATTGTTTTAGCATAGCTTATAACAAAAAGTTATAGTGGTTTTTAGCGAACTTTATGAATATTTTGTTGATACCGCTGTTTTCCTCACCAATTCGTTGAATGAAGTAAAAGTGTCGGTCAATATTTAAATCTTCTATTTCTAACTGAACCAAATCTCCTCTTTCTATTTCTTTTGCAACAGCTTTAAGTGGTAGAAAACCTAGGCTATCATCTGCTAAAATAAAGTTTTTTAAGGCTTCGGTACCACCGAGTCTCATACAAATATTTAAATCAGAAATTTTTATGTCGTGAGCTGCTAAAGCCATAATAACTGCTGCAAGTGTGCCTGAGCCTCTTTCACGAAGTGAAATGGGGATATTTTTTAACTCTGTGAGCGTATATTTCCTTTTTTTGGTTAAATAACTTTCAGCAGAACAAACAGCAATTACCTTTTCCGTTAAAAAATATTGACTGTTTACATCTGCCATCTTATCCTTCCCTTCAATAATAGCCAAATCTATTTCATGAAGAATTAGTGCTTGCATTATATTTTCTGAATTACGATTAACCAAACTCATTTTAACTTCGGTATTTTCTTTTCGGAAAGCAGAAAGTACCGCTGGAATAATGTATAATGCAATGGTTGTACTAGCTCCAAGTTTTAACTCTCCTTTAAGTGTTTGTTTGATATGCGTACTTCCTATTTCAAATTCAATTTGTTTACCAATAGAACTTGCTACAAATAAATGCTGCTGCAAAATCATACCTGCTTCAGTAAGCGAAACTAATCCCTTTTTACGTTCAAATAATGAGGTTTGATAATGTTCTTCTAAATTATGAATATGTTTGGAGATTGCTGGTTGACTAATAAATAATATCTGAGCAGCTTTGGTAAAACTGAGGTGCTTTGCAACTTCTATAAAAACAAGATGATTAAAAGACAACATTAAAATCGATTAAGGTTTTCTTTGATGCGGTGTAAGTATTTATTACGATAATAAATATCCTTAATGGCTTTTAAGGTATTTTCTTGCTCAACTCCATCAACATTATCAAAAGATGAAGTTAAAACTTTTAAATCGCTGTTTAATGAATTTTCAATATCAGAAATCTGGTTCTTTAATGCTCCCAATTTAAGGAGATCAGAATCAAATTCCAATTCCATTAAGGCTTCATTTACCTCCATCATTTCCATTAAAAAATCTTGCGGCAAACTATAGTTCTCACCTTCAACCAGCTGACTTTTTAATTGTAAAATATAGTGCAACCGTTTTTGATCATCCTTTAGTACTTGAAACGCTTTATTATTAAGGGTTGATAATTCTAGTACTTCGTCTTGCTTTTCCTGACTTTCGTTAATGTAAAAATCGGGGTGGTACATTTTGCTTAGGGCATAAAATTTTTGCTTAATCACTTCCTGATTGGGACTGAAACCAATTGGTATTTCGTAAAGCTCGAAGTAGTTCACCCTCCTATTTATTAAAAATTTTCAAAATGTCGTTCCCGAAAGCAAATACCATTAAACTTAATAAAATTACAAAGCCAACCACTTGTGCACGTTCCATAAATTTATCACCCAGTGGCTTGCCCTTTATCATTTCAATAATAAGAAATACCACATGACCACCATCTAGGGCCGGAATTGGCAATAAATTCATAAAGGCTAAGGCCATTGAGATTAATCCAGTTAAACGCCAGAAATTATACCAATCGAACTCAGACCCATATACTTTAGCAATACCAATCGGACTACTGATGTTTCGAGCACTCACTTTACCAGTAATCATTTTCCAAATCCCTTTACCATTATCAGCAAAGGTTGTCCAACCTTTAGTGGTTCCCACGCCAAACGATTCGAAGAAAGTATAATCAATATGTTGAGTTGGTAATTTCGCCATAGCGATTAAAACACCTATTTTTCCATCATTTGTAACTTTTGGATTTAAGGTAAGCTCAGTGCCATTTCTCCATACTTTTAGCGCAATTGTTTTCCCTGTCGAAGCTTCTACAACTGTTGTAAAATCATCTCTAAATCGAATGGCTTTCCCATTAACGGAAATCAAACTATCGCCAGCTTTAACTCCCGCATCGTAAGCAGGTGTATAAATTTTTTCTTCTTTATCCTTAAACCAAGAAGATTTTTCACTTGATTTTAGTGGAGCAGTAACTTGTGAAATTTTGTGTGCAACAACCCTAGGTTCAATAAACTCCTCAATACCGTGTTTACTAATGCTATTTAAAACAGATTCAGGCACGATTAAATCGATCGCCTTTCCATTTCTCGAAATGGTTAATTTTGGATTTCCCAATAACACCTTTGAAGTAATAATTTCTTCAAATCGGATTACTTTTTGTCCGTTAATTGCTAAAATTTTATCTCCATCTTTTAAACCGATTTCTTTACCAATTATGCCTGGATGTACCCCGTTTGTTAAACGATCATTTGGAATAAACGTTTCACCATAGTTAAAAGTGAGCATCCAAAAGATAAAAATACCTACAACTACATTTACAACAATACCACCTAGCATCACAATTAAACGCTGCCAGGCTGGTTTCGACCTAAATTCCCAAGGTTGTGGAGGCAAAGCCATCTGCTCAACATCCATTGATTCATCAATCATACCTGAAATTTTCACATAGCCACCTAAGGGTAACCAACCCATGCCATATTCTGTATCGCCAATTTTAAAACTAAATAGCTTAAAACCCCAAGCATCAAAGAAAAGATAAAATTTCTCAACTTTTATTCCGAAGGCACGAGCTGCTAAAAAGTGTCCCAATTCGTGTAAAATTACTAGTATCGATAATCCCAGCAAAAGCTGGCCCGCCATAATCAGTCCGTTCATATAATGTATAGTATATTGTTTTTAGATGTGTTTAATTTTGTTTTGTTACGAGTTGATTTGCAAATATACGTGTATGTGCATCGGTTTCTAAATAATTATTTAAAGTGGGTTGAGCTATAAATTGCATCGTTCCCATACATTCTTCAATTACGTCGCTCATTTGTAAAAATCCAATCTTATCTTGTAAAAATGCTTCCACTACAATTTCGTTTGCGGCATTCAGAATACAAGGCAAATTACCTCCTTTTTCCATTGCGATAAAGGCAAGTTCAAGATTACGAAAACTTTTTGTATCTGCTTCAGAGAAAGTAAAGGCCGGATATTTTAAAAAATTAAATCGCTCAAAATCACTCTTCACCCTTTTTGGATAAGCCAAAGCATAATGAATAGGTAATTTCATATCTGGAACACCCATTTGAGCTTTCATTGAGCCGTCTGTAAATTGAACGATAGAATGAATGATAGATTGTGGATGAACAACTACCTCAATTTGATTAGTAGCCAAATCAAATAGCCATTTTGCCTCAATTGCTTCCAGACCCTTGTTCATCAATGAAGCCGAATCAATTGTTATTTTAGCCCCCATTACCCAATTGGGATGCTTTAGTGCTTCTTTTTTTGTTACTGTAGCTAAAAAATCTACATTTTTTCCTCTAAAGGGTCCGCCCGATGCTGTTAAATATATTTTCTCGATTGGATTTTGCTCCTCGCCTACCAAACATTGAAAAATAGCAGAATGTTCTGAGTCTACAGGAATAATTTTTACGCCATTTTTTTTAGCCAATTGCATTACCATTTCACCAGCAACAACTAAAGTTTCTTTATTGGCAAGGCCGATGTCTTTTTTCGCTATAATGGCAGCAATAGTCGGTTTAAGTCCAACGGCACCCATAATCGCCGTCAAAACAAAATCAGTTTGTGGCAATTCTACAACAGCAATTAAAGCATCTTCGCCACATAAAACTTCAATAAAAGGCAAAGCATTTTTTACCTTTTGATAATGATCTTCGCACGTAATAACCACCATTGATGGCTTAAACTCTAATGCTTGCTTAATTAAAAGATCGGCATTATTTTGGGCAGTTAAAGCATTAACACGGTATAAATTTGGGTTGGCGCGGATTACATCCAATGCTTGTGTGCCAATTGACCCTGTACTACCTAATATTGATATGTTCTTCAATTCTTTCTAAATACTAAATATATTTTTCTAAACGCGTTGCAAGTTTCCGATCATTACTTAATCTTGGCACTTTATTTTGTCCACCTAACTTCCCTTCAGCTCGCATATAGTTCACAAATGCATCCTTTGGCAAGGTACGGATAATTAAAGGTTGAAGTATCTTCCCTTCAATAAGATCATAATAATAAATATTCTTGTTTTGTAAGGCCACGTCTACCTTTTTACTAAATGCATTAATATCCTGCGGTAAGGAGCTAAACTCTATAAACCACTCGTGAAAAGGCAATTCTCCATGTGGCGGATTAACTTGTGGCGCAACTGTGAATTCTGTAATTTCTACTCCTTCTTCATTTGCAACAGACAACAGTGCTTGTTCTACTTCTTCACCGATTACATGTTCACCAAAGGCAGATATAAAGTGTTTTATCCTACCAGTTACTAAAATCTTATACGGATTTTTGGAAACAAATTTAACGGTATCTCCAATGCTATAGCCCCACAAACCTGCATTGGTGTTTAAAATAAGTGCATAATTTCTTTCTAGCTGAACCTCTGCTAAGCTTAAACGGGTAGGTTTTTCGTTATAGTACTCGTCAGCAGGAATAAATTCATAAAATATACCTGCATTTACCAATAAAAGCAGACTCTTATCATCTTGTTTATCTTGATAAGCAATAAAGCCCTCAGAAGCTGGATAGGTTTCAATCGAGTCGATCTTTTTACCAATACTTGCTTCTATCTTAGCACGATACGGTTCGAAATTTACTCCGCCATATACAAATAAGCTAAAATTCTTAAAAATGGTTTTGATTTTTTGCCCGTTTGATCTCTCCATTAATTTGTCGAAATACATTTGTACCCAAGGCGGAATGCCAGAAATCAAAGTCATATTTTGATCAATAGTTTCTTCCACAATGGCATCAACTTTTGTTTCCCAATCTTCGATACAATTGGTAGCGTACGAAGGAAGTCTGTTTTTTTGTAAATAGGCAGGCACCAAATGCGCCACTATGCCTGATAAGCGACCCACGTTAATGCCTTTCCTTTTACTCATCACCGGACTTCCCTGCAAAAAAATCATTTTTCCATTCACGAAATCGGCCTTCCCCGTTTCATAAATGTAAGTTAATAATGCATTTCGGGCAGCTTTGATATGCTCGGGCATAGATTCTTTAGAAATTGGAATATATTTCACTCCTGAAGTAGTTCCTGATGTTTTTGCAAAATATTTTGGTTTACCTTTCCATAAAATGTCTGGTTCACCTTCTACTACACGATCGATATATGGCTTTAAACCCTCGTAATCACAAATAGGCACATTTCCCTTAAAATCAGTATAGCTTTTAATTTCAGAAAAGTGGTGATCCTTACCAAAAACTGTATCCTTTGCGCTTTTGATTAAAGAATTAAATGTTTCCTGCTGCGCAATTAGTGGATTATTTTTCCATTTATTGATCCCCTTTACCACCCAGGTTGCAAATGGTTTGCTTAAAATCTCTTTTAATCCCATAATTTAATATACGATTTTGTTATACTATGTTATGAATAATATCGGGATTTTCATCTCCCTTATATTCGTTCATTATTTTGCGATAAGCCACAGCAAAAAAAGCTGTTGTAAAGGGCACAATAACAAAAGAACTAAACACAACTACAATTAAAGATATGTATTGATTAATATCATAATCAAAAAAGAAATTAATTAGGCGAAATCCAGTCATGACTACGATATAAAAAAATCCGAATACAATGGCTTGAACTAACACTAGCCCTACAAAGATAAATAGCAGTTTAATAAAGTTACCCTTTGTTGTGGCCAAACTAAATTTGATCGACTCAAATGCAGTTACATGTTTATCGATAATGAAGAATGGGAAAAAAATAATTCTAATGAAAGTGAAGAAAATACACAATATGGCAATTCCGACAGAAATATTTACAATTACTTTTCCCGCTTGTGTATAATTATTAAATATACCCTGATTTACACCAAATTTTAAGATAAGCTCTAAAATATAAAGAATGGGCATTAAAAAAACCCCTACAAGAAATATACTTATGCCAAAATAAACTGCTCCGACTAAAAATCGTATGATTTCTTTCCTTGTTGGCAATGTTTCTATAATCGTTATTTCAATGCTTTGATGATCGAGTAATTTAAAAATATACTTGATTAGGCACAGTTCAACTACGCAATAACTCATAATAAAAATTAGAAGCATAATTATTCTAATCCCTACATGTAGTTCGCCCATAAAAAAAGCCATAAAAGTAGAAGTAGATGCAGTTATGAAAATTAGAAAGCAAAGTGTTGCAATCGAAACATAATTGTCTCGTGTAACTTTCCATGCATCGAAAATAACTTCCCTAACAGCGAAGGAGCTCTCTTTTAAATACTCAATCATGATTGTTTAAATATAACTCGTTTCCAAAAATCCTGCATAAAACCTAAACCGTAGGCAGTTAATTGGATAAATGATGCGATAACACTCAAAAATGCAATTTTTATTGATTTATTAAGCTGCAAAGCATGAAAAAATATCAACATAAAATACAATAAGACCAAGAGATTACAAAAGTAAGCCAAAGGCAAATAAAATATATTCAGCAGCAGGGTTAATAGCATTCCGAGGGTAGCTATGGCTGGGAAAAAGTGTATTAATTTTAAAGTAACAGGAAAATGTTTGTAAATATTGATTCTTGCCCTCCCAAAAAAGTGCAATTGCTTATAAAATTGAGCGAAACTTGTTCTTCTTTTGTGATAAACTTTTGCTGCCGGAATTAACCCAATCTTAAATCCATTTTCATGAATTCGAATGCTGTATTCAATATCTTCTCCCAATCGGGTTAAAATAAAGCCGCCCACTTTCTCGTAAACTTCTCTCGATAACCCCATGTTAAAGCTACGAGGATGAAACTGGCCGATATGTTTTTTATTTCCTCGAATGCCTCCAGTGGTAAATGGTGAGGTCATGGCATAGCTAATAGCCTTTTGTACGGGTGTAAAACTTTCATGCGCAGCATCGGGTCCACCATAGGCATCGAGCGCGTGCTCGAAAAGATAGTTGGATACAATTTCTAAATAATCTGGCGGAATGAGGCAATCAGAATCAAAAATCACAAAATAATCACCCTTGGCACGTTCAAAACCAAAATTTCGAGAAAAACCTTGACCTTCGTTTGGCTTAAAGAAGTACTTCACATCCAGTCGATCTGCATAGGATGCTACAATTTCTTTCGCATCTTTTACAGACCCATCTTCAATTACCAAAACCTCAAATCGTGTATACGTTTGCGCTGTTAAAGTAGCCAAAAGCTCGTCAATTTCTTGAGGACGGTTGTATAAGGGGATGATGATGGAAAAGAACATACATTAGATTATTTCTTTTTCAATTAAGTAGGCATTCCTTTCAGGGGCATTTCGGGTAACCAATTCGCCTATAAATCCGGCTAAAAACAATTGGGTACCGATAATCACTGCTGTTAATGCCAGATAAAACATCGGCTGATCCGTTACTTCTCGGTACGTAGTACCCGAAGCAATATGATAAAGCTTAACCACAATAAGGTAGATTGCCATTATGGTTCCAATAAAAACGCTGGATGCACCGATAGCACCAAAAAAATGCATCGGGCGTTTGCCAAATTTACCTACAAAGAAAATAGTTAGTAAATCTAAAAAGCCATTGATAAATCGGCTCATACCAAACTTTGTAATACCGTATTTTCGTGCACGATGTTCTACAACTTGTTCCCCGATTTTTGTAAAGCCAGCCCATTTGGCAATAACAGGAATGTAACGGTGCATTTCGCCATACACTTCGATGGTTTTAACCACATCGTGGCGATAGGCTTTTAAGCCGCAGTTAAAATCATTTAACTGAATCCCACTCATGCTTCGTGTTGCTGCATTAAATAATTTAGTGGGAATCGTTTTTGTAATTGGGTCATAGCGCTTGGCTTTCCAACCTGATACTAAATCGAAATTCTCTTCTTTTATACGACGATATAATTCAGGAATTTCGTCTGGACTGTCTTGCAAATCGGCATCCATCGTAATCACTACATCCCCTTTTACAGCATCAAAACCAACGTTTAAAGCAGCTGATTTACCGTAATTTCTTCTAAATTTTATACCTTTAACTGCATCATATTTTTCTTTTAAAGAAGTAATTACTTGCCAAGAAGAATCATTACTTCCATCGTCTACAAAAACAACTTCGTACGAAAAATTATGTTCAGACATTACTTTGTCTATCCATGCCATTAGCTCTGGCAAAGATTCTTCTTCGTTATACAAGGGTATTACAACTGATATATCCATCTAGCCTTTAAAATCTACCGCTTTAATCTCTACAATTTTACCGTTTTTAGAAAAAACAAATACGCCATTATTTTTCCCATTTATGGCTACTAGTTTTTTGAAAGCTAAATCAAGAACTAGTCTTATTTTTTCTCTTAGTAAATTGTAATCCTTTTCAAAACTATTCTTCATTATAAAATGATTTTATTCCAACTTTCCTTCTCAAAGATAGTTATTTCCTTATATACCATCTTCTTATTACTTCCTTTGTTATGTGATAACCGCCCTCTACTAATCCTTTTCTGCTCTCTTAATAGCGAGATTTACATCATTTAGCCAGAAAAACAACAGTGTAAATTTGTAATGCATTCTTTGAGATAACTTAATCGTATCTAAATAGGATTAAGTAGTTAATGTAGTTTCTATTACAAAATCTACTTGCTGGAATAATAAATCATCAATTAAATTGGGCATTTAAATTATCCTTCTGGAACACTTTCTCCAGTTTGATTACCCCACGGATTAGGGTTATTCTTCTTGAAAATAGCGGCGAATATTAGCGCACCTATAAAATAGAATATTGCTGCCATTCCATACCCAAATACCGCGTCACCAAAGGTTGGATTAAATTGACTATCTAATCGTTCTTCAGTTTTAGCCATAGTCTCTTGCAACACTGTCTCGTCCATGCCAAAAGATTCCATCATTTTCGCCTGGCCTTCCATTGCATATTCCTTCATTTTAATTGGATACGTTGGATCGATAAACTTTCCAAATACAATCGTGAATACAAAAACAAGCGTAAAGTTCATTAAAAACATTCCGACGATTGGCCAAAGCGCTTGGCTAAATGACCAATACCCACCTGCTTTTTTCCGAAGATCGATACAAAAAAATACGGCCAAGAGAACCCCAATAACTAATGTTATTGCTAAATACCAATATGAACTCATCAAACTTGGCATTGCATACCAAGTAACTAAAAATATTACAATATTGATAGCCCCCAAAATTGCTCCATTTTTTAGCGCTTCTTGTTTTAAGTTTACTGTTGTTGCTGTAGTTTCCATATTATTTTAAGTTTGTTTAGTTTAACGGTTTTTATTAAAATTAGCAATTAATGTATAAACTGCAACATCAAAACTACTATTGTTACTAAATTTCACTAATTCAAGCTGCACCCCCTCACTTGTATTTGGTTGTAAGAAAAAAGTCATGAACGGTACAAAAAGCTCTTCCATTTCTTCACTCAGTTCTAATAAATCAGCATTGCTACAAATATCCTCTACACTACTTTCTGCCAATTGTTGGTTACTGATTAAATCCTCATAAATATGAAACTCATCTTGAAACTCATCTTCTTCCACCAATAAAAATTCTTTTAGAAAATCTTCTAAACCCGGCTTAATTTCTTCATCATGGCATTCATTGATGTACAATAATAGGTTCAATAATTCTGTTCCACGATCAATGGTTTCTTCCTCAATATCAGCCCATTCTTTCGAATCAAGGTAATCTTCTTCTAATTTATTTACATCATTAGTAAAAAAATTAATCATTAATAAATCAAAATAAACTTCTCTTAACTCATCAAAAGCAGGTTGTTCGTCAAAAACCTCATCAAATTCTTCAACTTTTTCTAAAAAGTTCATGTCTTTGCCAAAAACTTCAACAAGTCTTTGCTCAATGGCAATTGAGTCTATTTCTTTTGCTGCCGCAAATTTATCTAATGAAGCAATTAATGCTTGTTCTACACTACTATTCATATCTTTGAAATTGATTGTTGTTATAGACCAGTTGCACCTTCCCCGTTAAGGTTTTACCGAGCAACGGCGAATTATTTGATTTTGATGCATTCGTTTTAGCGTCAAATGTCCACTCTTTTGTAGGATGATAAATGGTAAAATTGGCGGTTTCTCCAATTTTAACCGTCGGCACTGGTAATCCCAATAATTTTCTGGGATTAATCGCTAATTTTTCGGCTATTAAATCGGCGCTTAATCCTGCCAATAATAAAAGTGGTAGCGCTGTTTGTAGTGCAATTATTCCATACGCAGCATGTTCAAATTCTACATCTTTAAATTCAATTTCGTGCGGACGATGTTGGCTACAAATGGCATCAATTGTTCCGTCTTTTAAACCCGCTAGCAAAGCTTTATTATCATTTTTACTTCTTAGCGGTGGTTTTACCTTATAATTACTATCAAAATCATTCAGTAAATCTTCCGTAAAAACCAATTGATGCGCCGCTACATCACAGGTTATTTTAACCCCATCTTTTTTAGCTCGTTTAATTAGCGCAACCGATCCAGCGGTAGAGATAGTGCTAATATGAATTGGCGAATTATGATAGGTAGCTAAATAAATATCTCTGGAAATATGCATTTCTTCGGCTAAAGCTGGTAATCCTTTCATGCCTAAAAGGATGCTGTTTTTACTTTCGTTAATTTGCGCTTTGCCAGCCATTGACTGATTTTCAGGGTACGTCATCAATAATGCATCAAATCCTTGTGCATACTGTAATGCCCTACTCATAAAACCATCGTCGGCAATAGGATAATCGCCATCCGAAAAAGCCACCGCACCCGCATTTTTCATATCGTATAATTCCGCCAGCTCCTTTCCTTCTAGTTCATTGCTGATGGCTCCAATCGGATATACATCAACAAGATTGCCCTTTACTTTATTTAAAATATATGCTATTTGTCCCTTACTTTGCACAACTGGTTTAGCATTCGGCAATACCGCTAAAGCGGTAAAACCTCCAGCCTTAGCTGCCGCAGTTGCAGTTTGAAGATCTTCTTTGGTTTCTAATCCCGGATCGCCAACTGCACAATTCAAATCAAAAAAGCCTGGAGATAAAAATGCCCCATTTACCTCGAAAATTTGATCGCCTTTAACTGGATTCAACTGTTTTGAGATGGCGATAAACTTTCCCTGTTCTACACGTACATCGCAAGTTTGATGATTAAACTCGCTATTTGGATCTCCAATTGTTATTCCCTTAATAAAGAGGTTCATGAATTTAAATGATTGTTTATATGATAAAATCTGACCAAT
Organism: Pedobacter sp.; assembly: GCA_014377775.1. GTDB lineage: Bacteria > Bacteroidota > Bacteroidia > Sphingobacteriales > Sphingobacteriaceae > Pedobacter. The sequence continues at coordinate 18,166 of JACMOW010000089.1, forward strand.
AGTACTTCAATCGCTAAAAAAATAATACTCAAAATTAGACAAAGTTTCCATAACTCCATGCCATTATTTTTTACCGAAACCAGCGCTCCAATTGCATCCTTCTCGGGATCGAATATGGCCACTTGCTGGTTATTAATTAATTTAGTTAAATCTGAATTGTCATCATAATGCATATCCGACTCTATTCTATTGTCATTAAAAGAAATAACCGAGATCAAAGAGTCGGCTTGCTTTAAATCGTAAAACCCTGATTTTTTGACTTGATCGGCCATATACAACCTTGTTTTCTCCCTACTTTGGCGTATTTCTGGTATAACCTCAAAATTATCGGACACTAATCTGAGCGATTGATTTTTGTTTAAATTGATTTTGTTGCTCTCCAAAACATTATCCTTCGCTAGGATATAATAAAGTGGTTGTTCACGTACACTTGCAAAAGCAATTTTATACATTAAAGGTACAAATACTGGATGTTCAGAAAAGTTACCGTCGTTAACGCTTAAGCCTGTTGCCGACAAATAAACTTGTCCACTTTTTTGCGGATAACGTGCAAAAAACAACTTATTTGCTGGCAATTGAAGTAAATTCTCTTTGTTATTGGTGGTGTTCTCTTTAAATTCAAAATACCGCTTTGTCGCTGGAAGATCTAATTGTTGTGGTAAACTTTCAAACACATCCTTAAACAACACATTTTTAAGTTCTATGGCGCTCACTTTACTCGGTGTGGTATTTAACGCAGCAACTGCTGGAAGGTTTAAGTCGGTTAAGAACGAACTGTATACCTCTTTGCTCGAATCCATATTGGGAAAAATAACCACTGAACCGCCATTCTCTGCATACAATTTAAGTGCAGTTGCTAGTCCGGTTGATGGCGTATTTAATTCATTTAGTACAATTAAACTATAGTTAGAAAGTGCAGAGTAATTGATATTTCGCTCTGGCATCTCGGTTAATTTAAAATAAGGATCGGAATTAAACAGTGCACTAATGTATTTTTGGCTGTTTGTACCATCTATACTTAACACTTTTTGATTGGCATTTACTTTAAAGGTAAAGTTAAGTTGATCATCAAAAGTTAAAGGAAAATCTTTAATGGTAATTTCCCCCTTTTGCCAACCTAGTTTTAATCCGCCAAAGGAAAGCGTATCCATTGCGGTTGCTCCAGCTGCAATGGTTAAGCTGCTAATCGCTTTTTGTTGCTTATTAATTGTTAGCTTAACTGGGATATTTTTCGCCACTTCGTTACCGTAATTTTTTAGTCTAAACACTACTTTTTCTGTTTCATTAGCCTGATGCACTGGCGATAACAGCCAAACACTATCTACTGCTACATTGGGTAAATAATTGGCTTTTAATGTGATTAAGGAAATCATGGTGTTTTTGTCTGCTACGATCGGCTCTTTGCCAGCAAAGCCCTTCTGAAAATCTGAGATGATATAGCTAAATCGATTACTTGTGCCTGTAAAAATAGATTGTTGGCGATCAATAACCGCTTGTAACGGCTTGCCGGCAGCTGAAATTTTCACTTCATCAACAGCTTGCATAAGCTCGTCGGCGTTTAGCAAACGCTGATGTTTTCCTTCAAAATCATTTGTCAATAATTGAAAACGATCATTTAACTGAAAAGCCTTTACAATTTCCTTGGCTTTCCTTTTGGCTTCGTCTAATAAATTTCCTTCCTTATTAACCGCCTCCATGCTATACGAGTTATCTATATAAATACTTAAAACATTCCCTTTACTTTGGTCGTTTTTGGTTTCAGAAGGAATAAATGGACGGGAAAAGGCAAATACCAGAAATATAATAGCTAATATTCTGCTGACTAGAATGAGTAGATTTTTTAACTTTTCTTGAGCAGAATTTTGTTCTTTAATTTCTTTCAAAAAAGCAACATTACTGAAGTATACTTTTTTAAACTTTCTGAAATTAAATAAGTGTATGGTGATCGGAATTGCGATCGAAAAAAGTGCGAAAAGGAAGCCCGGATACAGGAAATTCATTAAAAACCAAAGGTAGAAAATATTTAGAGATTAAAAGAACTTAATTTTAAATTTCATCTTCAAGAAATAAAACTAAAACACTATATTTCAATTCATTAAGAAAGTCACCTCAAAGCAATATTGAATACAACTTAACATAACCTTAAATAATTACGTATCTTTGTTTAATAATTCACTATTAATCTAAACTTATTCGAAAAAACCTATACGTAAACAATTATACGGTACGCACAAAAGCAAACTATATGAACAAATACATTTTAGGACAATCTGGATTAATTGCAATCGCTTTCTTTTTTACTAGTATTGCTTGGAAATCTCCCACTAAGGTTCAAGATTACTCAAAAACTATTACGGTTGTTTCAGCAGATAGTGTTTATAACAAGCACGTAGATGGTCTCTATCAGGCAGCGCATCTTAAAGAAGCTGGATTGAGCGAGCCTACTTTCGAAAAAGCGTTAACGGGTTTTTATAATTTGAAAAAAGCTGGTCGGCTTTCTCAAAAATCAATATTAACGATTGTTGATTTTGATCAATTAAGCACCAAAAAAAGATTATATATCATCGATCTTGATAAAAAAGAAATTTTATTAAATACTTGGGTAGCGCATGGCCAACGGAGTGGAAGCGATGAGGCCATCAATTTTTCTAATCGCAATGACTCATATACCAGTAGTCTTGGTTTTTATGTTACTGGCGAGGTATATAGAGGCGCCCACGGCAAATCACTTAAATTAGATGGGATGGATGATGGATTTAATGACAATGCACGTATGCGCTCCATTGTAGTACATGGAGCCGCTTACGTAAGTCCCGGCACTATAAATGCACTAGGCCGTTTAGGTAGAAGTCAGGGTTGCCCTGCTGTTGCACCAGAATTGGCCGATCAAGTAATTAATACCATCGAGCACAAAACTGTACTCTTTATCAATAAAAGTAAAGAATCATATACCTCAAAATACTTAGATGAGACGCTTGCAGCTAGTTTCGCACTGGAGAATACAGGAGATTAATACTATCCCATTCTCTGCATGTAGGTATAAAGAACGATATCTAAGCCGTAAACATCCTTTCTAAACTGTAAAACACCGTTTTGATCAACCCAACAGGTGAAATAACTTAGGTATACTGGAATTTTATTAGACAGTGCAATATCTTCAGCATCTGTTCTTTTGCCTTCCATTCCCGTTTTTATCATTTCAAACTTTCTACCCTCACCAAATAAGGCTCTAGCCAACTCTAAAGGCTGTTGTACCCTTACGCAACCATGACTTACTGCACGCATGGTTTGATTAAATGCAGCTTTTGAAGGGGTATCATGAAGGTATACGCTGCTTTGGTTATTAAAGAGAAACTTTATTTTACCCAAGGCATTGTCTTCACCAGGCCTTTGCTTAAAAGTATAGGTTTTTCCAGCATCGGCTGATGACCAATTTATTGTTTCTGTATCTTCTATTCGTTCGCCGTTCAAAAACACATCAATGTTATGATTAGATAGATAATAGGGGTCTTTAGCTGCAAATTTTGAAATTTCATTGGTAGCAATACTTTCTGGAATATTCCAAACAGGGTTAACTTGAACGCTATGGATTATGCTTTTTAATTGAGGAGTTTCACGATTAAACGGTCTATCTTTTTTAAGATCATTTTCGTCATATTCCATTAATTTATCCGCATAATCTTGATTTCTTCCCTCACCAACGCAAACCTTCATGTTTAAAACCGATTTACCATTTTCCATTACATCCAATCTAAAATCGGGAATGTTCACCCAAACGTATTTTTCTTCAGTTGGCCTGTTTTTCCAACGTAATCGCTCAAGATTTACAATTAAAATACGCTCTGATTCTTCTTTATTTGTACCTGGCACCTGTACATTGTCTTTAAGTGCCTTTTGCATTGTTAGATATTGAGTGTCTTTAGGCTGTATGCTATCTAAAAACTGTTTTATATCATTGCTTGCAAATACCGACACAAAACTAAGGCTATCAGGCCTTTTGGTTTCGGTATAATATTGGGCGTAAATTTTCCTTGGACTAACCATCCCAAATTGTAACGTGTTGCTGTAGTTGGTAAAGGCATTCGCTGCAGTCAATTCTAGATCTATTAATACTTGATAAGCCTCATCAAGGGTTTTAACTTCTTTCTTATTATACAATTTATCGATCAATTCATTCAGCTTATTGGCTTGAAATGACTCTGGATTTAAACCATGTGCACTCGCATCGTTTAACATTGCTATGGCCTTTTTTAATTTATCCTGAGGTAAATCTCTCATCAAAATAAGAGGCTCAAAATCATTCGTTTCGTAAAGCGCCGCTAAAAATTTAGGATTTTTATAGCCATCCTTCTGCTTACTAAATGCTTCCTTAAACTTATCGATAAAAACATCTGTTTCAATATCTTTAAAGACCTTGTTTCGGGTTTCTTTAAAAACAACCGCTCCAATATCGGAATGGCTTTTTTTACAAGAAGGGAGTATAAAAAGCGTTAAGCACAAGCTTAACAAAAGAGCGTACGTGGGGTAGCGTTTTATTTTCATATATATCAAATGAAATAAAAGCGATATTGTTTTAAATTTATTGAGAAGTTTGAAACTTTAAACTCAAAACATGGGCTATGCTAAATACTAGGCAATCTACATGTATCTTTTCATAGCTTCCCAAAGTATCCCATCATAATTATATAC
>JACMOW010000090.1 GCA_014377775.1 Pedobacter sp.
AAGCAACATTTTCAACTATCAGGATATGATTTAAAGTTTGCGGCTTACTTATTTGTTACTTATGCCATTGAAGTTAGGGCAGATGAGCTTTATCCGATTTATCAGCAGGTACTAACTGATAATCAAAGTAAGGTTACAGTTAAATCAATTATCTTGGAAGAAGAAGGGCATTTGGAAGAGATGTTGAATCAGTTAAGAGAATTTTCGCCACGATGGGAAGTGCATGCGCAAGCGGTTGTTAAAATGGAAGAAAAAATGTTTGCCGACTGGATGTTAGCATTGGCAGGTACTTTGGTACCTGCCAATTAACTAATTTTGGTTTGGTTTTTTTTTATTGTTGTCTTAGGTAAACATTTTTATTCGTTGATTTGAAAATAAGATCGATACCGCCACCGTTAAGCTTGCCTTTTATTTTATCGCCACTATTACCCCAAAGAGAACCAGTTCCATATATTTGGACTCCTGTAACTCTACCTCTTTGTACATTAGTGGTATCTTTTCCTTTTTTGTTCTCATTGGTAGTAGCGGGTTTAACTGTAGGATAGCCTATAACAACAACTTCTTCATTTGCTCGTTTAGTTGCGCTTAATGGTCTATTTTCGATACGATTTCCAGTTAAACGAACGTTTGATACGCTCTTTTCAGGATCTTTTTCGTCAAAATCGATCTTAAATTCTTTGCCAGCATACAATTTACCGTAGCTGCTACTCATTTCTATATTTGCTTTTGTACTTGAAGGTAAAGTAATATCTACGTAATTAGTGGCCGAAATAATTGAAACAGGTCCTTTAATATTGCTGTTAAATATAGCTTCAACTGGGCCTGAAATGGTTTTAATGTTCATAGGCCCAGTATTGTTTTCTAATCTAATCTTACTGTTTTGTACAGATACTTCGATTTCACTTTTGATGTTTTTTATAACAATATCATTACCAGGTTTACTATTATCGACAATAGTAGTAAAACCGCTATTTATATTAGTACTATAACTGTAGAATAGACCATTATTAACAATTGATATTTTTATATTGTTAGGTACCTTAATGGTTAAAATACCAATTTGTTTTTTAGTTGCCAAATTTACGCTAACATCCTGTCCACTTTCAGTTACACTAATTCCCAATCCGGTATTATCGGTGTATTTAGAACTACTAATAGCGACTAGCCCTTTTGCTCTTTCGTCTGATGGTTCTTCATTTACTACTTTTTGCCCAGAAAAAATGATTTCCTTTCCATCATAACCCTCTACGATAATTCCAGTAATATTTAGTCTGAGTTGGCCACTCGATTTTGCTAATCGATATTCTTGTGCATTAGCATATAAGCTAACACTTAATAATGTGATTAAAATAATTAATTTCTGTTTCATATTGTTTGTGTTTAAAGTTTATTTTGATTAAGTAATATTAAATACGCCTGATCTTTTACTTCAGGAAGGGTTGTAGGGTCGTTTGCAAGGGCATATAGCTTATCATCGAGTTTAGGGCTATTTGTTTGGCTAAGTAGTTCCATTAAACCCAATTGTAAAAACGGGTCTTTTTGATTGGAAAGTGATAACATAAATGCATTATTCACATAGCTATCTTGTGCATACTTACTCATCAGATTAAGTGCGGCCAATCGAACATTACTATTTGAGTCGTGATTTAAAGTTTGCGTTAGCTTGTCGATAATGTCATAGCTAATTGCGATTGATTTTTCAATGGTGAGTATAGCTGCTAATCTGGTACTTGCTGAATTACTATCGGTTAAATTATCACAGACAGCAAGGATGTTGAGATTCTTGGCTTGTACTTTTAGTTTTCTCTTTACAACTTTCGGTGTTGTTTTTATTGTCTCATTGGCATTCTTAACATCAACTTCTTTTTTTGTTTCGCTAGCAATGCGAGGTATTATATTTTTTGCGAATTGCTGATTATTAACGTTTATATTTTTACTGGGGTTAGTTAAAAGTAGATAAGTGATAGATAATGTAATTAAAACAGAAGCTGCTACTAACCATTTATAGTCAATCATTAAAGCCAGAGCTCTATTTTTTTCTTTAGGCGCAAGCTTTAGTTCTTTTTTGAGTTTTGAAAAGATCTCCGCAGCCGGTTCGAGCGTATCAAAATCGTCGCGGTTATCTTGTATATATTTTTTTAAAGGATCATTCATGATAAATTTTATCTTTTAGTGATAATAAAACTTTCTTTTTTGCGCGATGGTATTGTGTTCTTACGGTATTGTGTGATATTCCTAACATGGCGCCTATTTCTTCTTGAGAAATATTTTCGAATAAATAAAGGCACAGTATTGTTTTATAACCTTGTGGGAGGTTTTCAATGCTTTTTCGTACGTCTTCTACCTGTGTTTCAA
>JACMOW010000091.1 GCA_014377775.1 Pedobacter sp.
AGAACAGAATGTTGTCTTAGAAAAAAAGGTTCAAGAACGCACTGAAGAGTTACAAGGTGCTAACTCGACACTAAACATTACCCTCACTAATTTAAAGAATACACAATCTAAACTAGTGGATGCTGAAAAAATGGCCGCTTTAGGTCAGCTCACCGCAGGTATTGCACACGAAATTAATAATCCTATCAATTTTGTAACTTCTAATATCAAACCGCTTCAACTAGATATCAAGGATTTAAAAGATGTGATCATAAAATATGAAGAGATTGATTTGAGTAAAGATTTGAAATCACAATTGGATGAAATTGATTCCTTTAAAAAACAAATCGACCTAGATTTTGTGAACAATGAAATTAATTCACTGTTATCTGGAATTAGCGAAGGCGCCAGAAGAACCGCTGAAATTATTAGAAGTTTAAGGAATTTTAGCAGACTAGATGAATCAGATACTAAACCTATCGATTTAAATGAAGGGTTAGATTCGACCTTAGTTTTGGTACGAAATAACATTCCAGATAATGTTACCGTAATTAAAGATTTAGGCAACCTTCCAAAAGTTGAATGCCAGCCTGGTAAAATCAACCAAATTTTCATGAATTTAATTTCAAATGCAATCCAAGCTATCAAATCTAAAGAGATCCAACGCGAAGAAGAATTTTTAACCATAAAGAGTTGGTATGAAGAACAACAAGTAAAAATTAGCATTAAAGATAGTGGTACTGGCATGACAGAAGAAACAAAAAATCGAATTTTTGAGCCGTTTTTTACCACAAAAGATATTGGAGAAGGTACTGGTTTGGGCCTTTCAATCGTTTTTAGCATTATAGAAACCCATAAAGGTAATATTGAAGTTATCTCTAAAATTAACGAAGGAACAGAATTTATTCTTACCTTGAATGTAAATTTATCATAACAATGACCGTATGAGTTCTCAAAGCATTAAAATATTATATATCGACGATGAGGAAAACAATCTTCAAGCTTTTAAAGCGGCTTTTAGAAGGGTGTACGAAATTTATACCGCTATATCTGCAGCCGATGGATTAAAAATTCTTCAGAGTGTAAACATACATGTGGTAATTGCCGATCAAAAAATGCCCAATACAACGGGAGTGGAATTCTTTCAGAGCATTACTGAAACATTTCCCGACCCCATACGCATTTTATTAACAGGATATACAGATATTGAAGCATTGGCCGATGCAATTAACCATGGCGATGTTTACAGATACATTACCAAGCCTTGGAACGAGCTAGAACTACACAATTCGATTAAGAATGCTTATGATGTATACAAGTCAAGAATAGACCTAAGAAATAAAATTACTGAGCTAGAGAAAACTAATGATGAGTTGAATCGTTTCATTTATAGTATTTCTCATGAGTTAAGAGCGCCCCTGGTTTCGGTAATAGGAATTGTTAATTTAGTAAAAATGGAGAATCTTTACCACTCTAGTGGGGAATATTGGAGTTTGGTTGAAACCTGTTCGAATAAATTGGATTATTACATTCAAAAAACGCTTCAGTATTATAAAAATAATAAAACACAATCTGAAGAATCCCTTATCGAGTTTAAGCCTTTAGCAACTGAATTAATTGATTTATACGCCTATGCAAATAGAGATACACAATTTACAATAAATGTAAATCAAACTGTACCTTTTAAAGGAGATTTATTTAGGATAGAGGTAATTATGGGAAATTTGATATCTAATGCCATTAAATACCAGAAATCAAATGAGGTGAATAAAAAAGTAAAAATTGACATCGATGTTTCCAATGAATTTGCAGAAATTACCATTACTGATAATGGTGTTGGTATTTTAAATGAACACCTCGAAAAAATATTTACTCAATTCTTTAAAAGTAAAAATCACCACGGCAGTGGCTTGGGGCTATTTATTGTGAAAGAAGCCTTAAATAAAATTAATGGTCGTATTGCCGTTAACTCAAGTATAGATCATGGCACCACTTTTAAAATAACTCTTCCAAATGGCAAGTGAATTTAAAAAAGTAATGCTAATCGATGACAATGAAATTGATTTAAAAATTAATTCAAAGATAATTTCACTGGCAAAACTTTTTGACGAAATCATCATTTGTCAATCGGGAGAAGAAGGTTTGGATTACTTAAGCAAATACATTCTGAATCCCGAAAAATTACCAGATCTCCTATTACTTGATATTCAAATGCCCGAAATGGATGGATTTGAATTTTTAGACTATTATAAAAGACTACCTAGAAATTTCACCAGTAGATGCCCAGTTGCAATGTTATCATCGACCCTCGATTTTGGAGACATTAAACGAGCAGAAGCAAATGCTCATGTGGTGAAGTTATTGAGAAAACCATTACTTACAACAGAACTTGCTGCACTTATAGGTAAATGATCCTCATCGGATGAGATTCATCCGATGAGGAAAAAAATTACAGTTTAAAACCGTAAGCTAAACGCAAGCCAACATAGCCTGTATTTGAACTATTTTTTGAAATACCTTCATATTTTAGCCCTAAATCTAAACCATTGCTCCATGCATAACCAATTGCCGGTGAGTATACAAAAGATGTTCCACTACCTGAGTTCGTTCCAAAAGCTGCACCAGCTTCTGCTAAACCATAAGCACCTGCACCAGTATCGTTAAAGAAATACTTTAAACCTGCTTTAAGGGGAATATAAGGATAATCAGTAAAGCGAACACCTGTATTACCTATTTCTTTACCGAAAAAACGGGTATATCCAGCGGTAATTGGGATTGACAATTGTTTATCAATATCAAACTGATAACGCAAGTCGGCACCTACAGCAACACCATATGCATCGCTTGTTGGTACCCCTACATTTAAGCCAATACCGAATTTAGGAGAAGATTGTGCATTTACATTTGTAGAGAAGAATAAAGCAACCGCAGCTGCTGCAGTAGCTAGAAATTTAGTAGAGTGTTTCATTTTATTTATTTTGGTAAATACTTATTGAATAGGCTTTATTGCCCAATGCGAGTACCTCAACAAAATGTATGCCATTTTATTAATAATTAGTGATAATCAAATGCATTACCCCCCTTTTGTTTCTACCTCGAACGTTATAGGTATAGTTTTTATAGAAAGTTAAAATATTAATTCCCGGATGGGTGTATAACTTACTAATAAATGGCGTTTCTTTAATTATTACCATCCATTTTGCAGATGTTGCTTTTAAAAATGATGCCAATCTCTTTTGATCCTTCTGAGTAAAAGCACTTTGATCGTATTCCGAAAACTCACTATCGTAGGGAGGATCCACAAAAATAAAATCACCAGTTGTTAACTTCGCATCAATCAAAAAACTTTCAAAATCTTCATTAAAAAGGGTGGTCTGTTTAAATAAATTTGCTACTTCCTTTGTAAAAACTTGTTCTACCTTCTCTCTAAATTTCTTTCTATTATATGTAATACCCCCATAAGGAATATTAAACTCGCCTTTTGAATTAAATCTAAACATTGCTCCATAACAGAATTCGCGTACAAAATACCAATTCGCCGCAGCTTTAGCTGAGCTTAAATGAACTTGATGATTATAATACAGATTAAGTAATCGCCTAAAAAATAAATAAGCTCCACTGCGCACACCTGTTTCAAAATGTATGCACAATTCGTCCGTTGTAAAGCTGTCATTTTTTTTGGAAGAAATTATTTTAATTCGATTTGCTTTATCCACTATACTGGCTAATAACACCGCCTTAAATAATTCAGAATCTACAATAAAATTTGCATTAGTTAGTGTTAATTTACGTTTTAAAAAAATATCCAAGTATTGTATCAATCCATCTTTTAATACCGCTATATCATTAGTTTGTTGTGTAAAATTTATAAAAGCAACGCCACAATTGTACCATAAAAAAGAAGCTAAGTCTCCCAATTCATCCCAGGCATCAGCATAGAGAAACAGCTCCTTTTTAAAATCTAAATCGGCTATATGATTGTAAAAATTAATTAGATCGGTGCTTTTATCGTTAATTAATGCTGGCACTTGTGGCTGTAAAGAAAAAAAGACACCGCCTCCTCCAAAAAATGGCTCTATGTATCTTTCAAAGGTTGGGATATGTGCTGAAAATAATACAAATTCATCGAATTTACCCCCCGTCCACTTCAATAAAGGTCGCAACTTCTTATTCATAGCACCGAATATGCAACTATTTTAACTCAAATTGATGCTTAATATGTTGTAAAACTTCTTCTTTTAAGCTAATCATTTCTTTGTCAGCCGCTAACCACTCCACCTTAACCCCATCTTTTTCCATTTTTCTAAAAAAAGTCATTTGTCGCTTTGCAAACTGACAGATCGCAATGGTAAGTCTTTCTTTTAAAGTAAGAAAGTCGATTTCATTCATTAGATAGGACGCCACAAATTTATATTCTAATCCATAAAAAGTTAGCATTGCTACAGGCACCCCGTTGGCAATTAGCTTTTCAACCTCCTCAATTAGCCCCCCTTCTAACCTACGCATTAGGCGTTCAGTAATTTTAGCCCTTCTGGTTTCTAATTCATCAACCAAACCAATTACCAATGGGTTTATAACAGGACGGTCTACTTTTTCTAAAGTATGGTTTTGAAGATAATCTGCTACTTCAATTGCTCTTATCAATCTTTTAGCAGAAGAAAAATCGACGTGATGTGTTAAGCTTTCTGGATAGCTTTTAATTTTAGCTTCGAGTTCAGATTTATCTAACCCTTGTAATGCTATCCTTAAACTTTCATTATTTGGAACTGCAGTAAGTTCGTGATTTTGCAATAAACTATGAATATACATCCCAGTACCTCCACATAAAATAGGTAATTTATTTTTGTTGATAATGGAAGTAAAGACCGTATAAAAATCTTCCTTAAAACTATTCACGTTATAGTTTTCACCAGCTGCCCTAATATCGATTAAATGAAAAGGAATATCCGCTTTATAAAACTCAATCAAATCCTTACCTGTACCAATATCCATCCCCTTAAACACCTGTCTACTATCGGCGCTAATGATTTCGGTTTCAAGTGCTTTTGCCAATTCAATAGCTAATTTTGTTTTGCCAGATGCTGTGGCACCTAAAATAATTAATAGTGGATATTGTTCCATTAAACGTAAAGATGATATTTCAAGTTTCCAGTATTAAACACTTTTACAAAACCATTTTTAGCTAAATATTCACCTAAATTTAATTCCTTTTGTTTAGCAAATGCCGATAATATGTTTTTTGGTAATCGATGAGGAAAATACCTTACACTTGTTTTCTCGTCGACAAATAAATTGGCCGGTTCAGTTATTGTTGTTAATTCGAAATCCAATTTATCATATCCCTTGCCTAATGACCAATCGCGATCAGCATAAGACATCAAATCATTTGGGTTTTTTAATTTCATAAAATGTTTAATCATTTTACTTAAGCCGCCAGTAACGGTGTATCCTTCTTTTGAAGCGAAGCGAATTAATTCTGCTGATGTGTAGTGAATGCCTTTTAATTTCATCGGTCTTAAATCACTAAAACCAGCCATGGCAATTAATTCTTGATCTATTGCTAGGCCATAATAATATTTTGCCTTTACAAATCCTTGTAGGTGATAGGCGTTAAAAAATTGGATTGCTACCGAGGATTCCGCTTCAATTAGCTTTGCTCTTCTTGCGTAGAGGGTTTGATTTAAGCCTAAAAATGACTTTATCCTACTTAAAACACCAGTTTGATTGAGTAGCCATACATCTTCCCAAAGGTGTACCAGTAATTTTTCCTTTTCATCATAATTTTCTTGAAGCTTGATGAGTTCATGAGGATGAAAGGTATTTTGCAATGGAACAAAATGCAAGTATAGTTTAGGGCTACATTCGATAATAATATACCGTTCACTATCTATTAGATTTGCCTGTTTAGATAATACACCTAGAGCTGCCAAAATATCCACCAGTTCCATTCTCATAGTTTGTGTTTTATAAGCGAGAACAAAAATTGAAATTATTTTTCAATATATAATAAAAATGAAAAAAAAAGTCACGGTTTTCACCGTGACTTTATGATCTAATCTATGTATTTAAGGTTGTACTCTACCGCTTTTTTTATCTCTATCTCTACCGATAATATAACCTGCACCAGCACCAGCTAATCCACCAATAACGGCACCGCGTCCGTCTTTTTTATCAATTAACACGCCTCCAAGTGCACCAACACCTGCACCAATTGCGGTACCTTTAGCCGCTGAACTCCATCCTTTCCTTCTTGTGGAAGTTGAAGTACCTGCATTATTGCTATAACTCGAACCACTGGATGAATAATTAGCACTTCTTCGGGTTGTATTTCCACTTCTTCGTGCAGCCACTAGCTCCGCTTGATGTTTTTCTTCAACTAGCCTTTCCTTTTCAACTATCTCTGCTCTTTTAAAACTATCTAATCTTAAACTATCTCTAACTGCCACCATAGCTTGTTGTTTAGCTAATGCTGCTTCCTTCTCTGTATTGGTACATGATGCAAATACGGCAACCATTGTAACCATTATTAATATTCTTTTCATTATTTATTTATTTTAGTATATTACCTATATAGTAAAAATGATGCCAAAAATTATTACCGTATGTAATTAATAAATTTAACCCTTTCCATTATTACACTATTTAGATAATAATATGCCTCAAAATTTGTACATTTGCACCAACGGAATATCAATGTGCTATTCTCTATTTAATCAACTACTGATCAATATATCTATTGTTCAGCATTTCAAACCTTTAGCCGCTTACCGTTGCTGTGCTTTGGATAAAATATAATGTTTAGACCTTAATTCATTTTAACATATTACGTTAAATGGTCGACGAAAGGTAACAAAATAGAGCGGTCAGTTTTTAATTTATACGATATCATTATGGCAAAGTCTCAAGCTACTTTTATGAAAAAGCAATTGGAGAAAAATAGACAAAAGAAAAAAGAAGAAAAATTAGAACGTAAGCAAGAACGTCAACAAAATTCTACAGGTGGAGATTTGGAAAGTATGATGGCTTATGTGAATGAGTTTGGAGAGATTGTTTCTACACCTCCCGAGAAGAAATAAAGCGTAAGGCGGATATACATGAAATTAACCGTTTGGGGAGCAGCACAACAAGTAACCGGCAGTATGCATTTATTGCAAACTACAAACTACAACATTTTAATAGACTGTGGTTTGGATTACGAAAAAAGCACTTATCAGGACGAAAATCAATATTTTCCATTTAACCCTGCTACCATTGATGTAGTTATTTTAACTCATGCCCACATTGATCATTCAGGTAATCTGCCAACTCTTATTCGTATGGGTTTTGAAGGTCAGATTTTATGTACCGCCCCTACTGCTGATCTGAGCGAATTATTGCTTCTAGATTCAGTAAATATATTTTTAAGTAAACTGCATAAACGTTCAAAAAATAAACGTGGCGGATCGGGACCTAAGCCGCTTTACCTACAGAAAGATGTGATGGAAACGGTGGATCGTTTTGTGAGCATCGGCTTTAATAAACCCTTTAAAATTAATGGCGATATCAGTTTGACCTTTATCCCTGTGGGTCACTTATTAGGCGCAGCAGCTGTCGTTTTATCTATTAATGAGGATGGAAATGAGCAAAAAATAGCTTTTACAGGCGATGTAGGCAGAAAGAATTACCCTGTATTAGTAGATCCCCAACCTTTGCCTCAAGTAGATTATTTGGTATCCGAATCAACTTATGGTGGCCGTTTACACAGCAAAGGGACTACACTGCAAGAAACTTTAATTAAAACAATAGAAGAAACATGTATTAAAACACCGGGAAGACTAATTATCCCCGCGTTTAGCATTGGGCGAACACAAGCTTTAGTATTTGCATTAAATCAAATTTTTAGTCAAGGCTTATTACCCCCTGTACAAATATTTGTGGATAGCCCTTTAGCAAATTATGCTACCGATGTATACCGTAAATACCATGAGTTGGTAAACGATGAAGCAAAGCAATTTTATCAATCAAAAGGAGATGAATTTGAATTTGAAAACCTAATTTATGTTCACGATAAGAAAGAAAGTGTATCAGTGAGTAATTATTTGGAACCTTGTATTATTATTTCATCAGCAGGAATGCTCGAAGGTGGTCGTATTCAAGATCATTTATATCACAACATACAAAACTATTTTTGCACCATCCTATTTATTGGTTTTTGCTCAAAAGGTACATTAGGCGATCGATTATTAAGAGGTGATCCAATTGTACGATTGCGCAATAGAGACCTAATGGTTTATGCTGCAATTAAAAAAACTGACCTATTAAGTGGACATGGAGATCACGATGATTTGCTCGATGTGGTGAAGCATCAAAATAAGAAAACGCTTAAGAAGGTTTTTTTGGTCCATGGCGAAATTAAAAGTATGAATGCCCTAGCCACCGCTATAGCCGATGAAGGGTATGGAGTGCACATTCCTGAAAAAGGTGAAGTTATATCGTTATAGTTTTCGATAAATATTAAAATTTATTAATTAAAATATTTTCAACAAGCATTCTCGCTTATTTTTCTTTGGAACCTATACATTTAATCAAAGCTTAATAGTGATTAAAGTTTTCTCTTTTAACATTTATAAAATTTCGTTTTTATGCTCAAATAACGACATAAATAAAATTAATTAAAAGTAAAATCAATTTTTATAGAATATTATTCTATTTATAATCTTTTTAAAGAATATAATTTTGTTTAGTTTAGCCTCATCTTAAAGCTATGAATAAACAATTTTATCTATTTACGGTAGGCATTCTTTGGGTTAATATCCTATTTGCACAAACCAACCTAGGCGCTCGATTAACGGCCATGGGTAATAATGGAGCTGCAGTAAAAGATATTTGGGGAGTAGCAGCTAACCCAGCTGCCATAGGCAATGTCCCACATCCTACGCTCCAAATAACCCATCAAGAACATTTTTTCACCAAAGCGGTGAGCAATCAAGCCCTAGCCCTCGCTTTTCCAATTAATCGACAAATAATAGGTCTGAACCTACAACGTTATGGCATTTCCGAATTCCAAAACATCAAGGCAGGATTGGTGATTACCAGACAATTTGGTAAAAAACTTGCAATCGGTTTAAGGGCTAACTACCATCAACTTAAAATTAGTAACTATGGTACCACTACAGGCATTTCTATAGATGTAGGTACAATTTATCAATTCACAGACGATCTATGCTTTGGTTTTTATATCAATAATCCTTCTAAAGAAACATATCGTAACAAATCGCTCTATATTACAATTCCAACAGCTATATATCTCGGCATTGCTTACCGAACAAGTAATAAGCTATTAGTAGCCAGTACAATGAGTACAGATGCTTTAGCAATTGGAGTCGATTATCAATTCATTAAATCATTCAGTTTACGTGGCGGATTGAGCCTCAATCCCTTTACCCACTACTTTGGAATGGGATTTAGCAAATCAACATTCTTAACCGATTTTTCATTTACCAAGTATCCAAGCTTTGGCTATTCACCTCAATTAACCATCGGCTATGTTTTTTAAATTTTTGCTCATACTTCTATTTTTTCCTTGTGCCGTTAGTGCACAAGAAGATGTACTTATCAAAGAATTACTGGAAGGTATAGTCGATGATTTACCTGAAGATTTCGACTTTTCAGAATTAAGCGAACGGTTGATTTTCTTAAAAAAGCACCCCATAAATTTAAATCGCACCAATCCAGAAGAACTAAAAAGCTTATTTTTCTTATCTCCATTGCAAATCGCCAATTTCTTTTCATACCTATCTGCTAATAATAAGCTGATTGATGTTTTAGAGCTTCAAGCTATCCCTGGGTTTGATGATAAAACTATTCAAAAAGTATTACATTTTGTCCGAATAAATGAAGCCGATTTAAGGGAAAAAATTACATTTAAAAATTTAATGCGAATTGGAGAAAACGATTTAGTTATTCGATATTCGCGTACACTCGAAGAACAAAAAGGCTTTAAGTATTTATCTGGAAGCAGGTACTTGGGAACCCCAGAAAAACTAATGCTCCGCTATAAATACAATTTTTCGAACCGATTAACAGCGTCGATCGTTATGGAAAAAGATGCAGGTGAGAAATTAAACCCCTTTATAGCTGTAAACTTAACAATCAATGACATGGGTAAGGTTAAAAAATTAATTATTGGCGATTACAGTTTACAATTTGGACAAGGGTTAACCCTATGGTCGGGTTTTGGTTTTGGCAAAGGGCCTGACGTAACTAGTATGGCAAAAAAAGATGATGGAATAAAACCCTACTCTTCAGCTAACGAATACTCATTTTTTAGAGGAATTGGAACTAAAATCTTTCTTTCTAAAAGTATAAACCTAACTTCTTTTTGGTCGTCCAGAAAATATGATGCTACAGTAACTATAGATAATGAAGGCAATGAGGTTATATCAACATTAAATGAAACTGGTTATCATCGAACACTAAGTGAAATAAATAATAAAAATAAGGTAAGCCAAAATACTTACGGCGCTGTGTTAGAATATCGTGAAAATGCTTTAAACTTGGGTGCAATTGTTTATCAATCGAACTATAACAAAGCGTTTATTACGGATGATCCTGCCTATCGATTATTTAATTTTACAGGAAAACAATTAACAAATATTGGGTTTCACTATAACTATACATTTAAAAACATTTACTTTTTTGGAGAAATAGCCAAAAGTTTAAAAGGGGGAACTGCCTTAATGAATGGTCTTTTAATAAGCCTTTCCAATCAGGTTTCTGCAGTAGTTTTACATCGTAGTTACGAAAAAACCTATCATAATTTCTTTAATCAAGCACCTGCTGAGTCAGGAGGATCTAATGAAAATGGGGTTTATACGGGTTTAAATATTTCGCCGTCAAAAAAATGGATGCTTTCATTATATGCCGATTATTTTAAGTTCCCCTGGTTAAAGTTTAGAATAGATGCGCCCTCACAAGGCTATGAATTACTGGCACAACTAAGTTATACGCCCTCGAAAACATTTAAAGTAAATATGAGGTACAAATCAGAGTTAAAACAGCAAAATACAGATTTGGATGTCCCGATAAACTACTTAGATGAAGTAAAAAAACAAACTTTAAGAATAGATGCAAATTGGAAATTAAATAAAACGATAAGCTTACAAAATAGAATAGAGGTATCTGCTTACGAAAAAGGTGATGCAAAAACTGAACTTGGGTATTTAATTTATCAAGATTTTGCACTTTCACCTGTACGCGCAAAGCTTTCGGCCAATCTACGCGTTAGCTATTTTAATACCCCGTCTTACAATAGTCGGCTGTATGCTTATGAAGATGATATTCTATATAATTTCACCTTTGGAATGTATAGTGGGAAAGGATTTAGGAATTACATGAATATCAAATATAAGCTGCTAAAAAATACTGACGTATGGTTAAGGTACGCCCTATTTTATTATAAAAATATCGCTGTCATAGGCTCTGGTTTAGATGAAATTAATGGCAACAAAAAATCAGAAGTCAAGTTTCAATTGCGGTATCAATTTTAATTAATTTGGTAGTTAATTCTGAAATTATCTTTGTACGGCTCCTCATTCCATTGATGATCGGTATTTTCTGCTTTTATGGTTTTGAACACGCATATTATGCGTCAATAATTACATGTATTTGTCTTTTCTTGTTCTTAATTCTGCTTGTAATTAATATTTTCTATAAAAGCCTGAAGGCCTATCGTTTTAAATACTTTACTGGCATTTTATTTTACTTGCTTTTCTTTGTATTCGGTGCGGAATTATGTTTACTAAAAAAAGACATCCTAAAATATGACTATTTTGAAAATTACCCCCATAACCAGCTAAAAGTATGGATAAATGATGAACCTCAAAAAGGAACCAATACGATCAAATTCACAGCCAATGTAACCAGAACTTACGATGGTCAAAAATCATATCCAGTGAGCGGCAAACTACTAATTACCGTGAAAACCGACTCGTTAAACCTCAATTCTTTTACCTATGGCGATGAATTAATCATTGCGGCAGATTGTATGTCATTAAACCCTCCGTTTAATCCTGGTGAATTTGATTTTAAAAGCTGGTTAGCTTCAAAAAATGTGTATATGCAAACTTTTATAGCACAAAACAGCGTAATAAAAACAGGACTAAACAAAGGAAGTACAATCTTAAAATATGCACTAATATTGAGAAAAAAACAAATCGAAGTGTATAGAGAAATATTGAAAGATAAGGAAGCTTTTGCAGTAGCTTCAACCTTAATTTTGGGATATAGAGCCGATCTAAGTAGCGAAACACTTTCATCTTACAGCAAAACCGGTACTATACATGCCCTATCTGTTTCGGGAATGCATGTGGGTATAATTTATGTAGTACTAAACTGGGTTTTAAGTTTCATGGATCAAAAACGGAGACTAAGAATAGTTAAAGTATTGGTAATTTGTCTATTAATCTGGTTTTATTCGTTGTTAACTGGCTTCTCACCCTCCGTACTGCGATCAGCCATTATGTTAACGGCTTATATTTTAGCAAAGTCATTTAATAAACATACAAACGGTTACAATATTTTAGCTTTTACAGCATTTTGTCTGTTAATTTATAATCCTTTCCTAGTTTGGGATGTGGGTTTTCAACTTTCCTTTTTAGCTGTTTTGGGCTTGGTTTATCTACATCCCAAAATTTATAAATGGCTGTACTTTAAACAACGTTGGGCCGACTGGATATGGTCTTCTGTAGCATTAAGCATAGCTGCTCAAATTGCTACCTTTCCACTAAGCATCTATTATTTTCATCAATTTCCACTTTATTTTATTTTCAGTAACTTATTTATTTTAATACCAATCACACTTTTGATGTATCTCGGCATCAGTATACTTTTATTTAAATTGTATTTTCTGGCTCCTATTTTTGAGTGGCTGATTATTTTTATGAACAATGGACTAAAATGGATTGCAAACCTGCCATTCTCGGGAATCAATCAAATTTGGATAGATAAAATTCAATTATCGTTTTTAAGCATAGCTATCGTTTTCGGTTTAATTGCAATGGCAAAATATAAAAAACACTCCTTATTAACTTCAATGATAATGCTTGTTATCTTCCAATCGCTCATAGCCTTAAAAACCATAACAGTTAACAACCAGAGGAAAATCATTTTTTTTACGCTACAAAAAGGATACGCAGCAGCATTCATAAATACACAAAAAGCAATTTTATTGAGCAGTCTTAAAGTAAACGACAAAAATTTTCAATTTTATATTCAACCTGTGTTCAACCAACTTCGAATAAAACATATTCATTTTATTGAATGGGAAATAGATACAAA
>JACMOW010000092.1 GCA_014377775.1 Pedobacter sp.
AATCGCAACGCGCTGCTGTTCTCCGCCGCTTAATTCGATCACCTTTTTATCTTTCAATTTGGTGATGTGCAAGCGTTCCATCATCTCCATGGTTTTGGATTGCTTTGCGGTAATATCGGTATTTGATAGCATTGACGCAATGTTATCGTATACTTTAGCATAAATGTTTAATGAAAAATCTTGGGTTACCATTTTCATTTCAGGGTGACCAGGAATCAGCTGCTCATCGGGGCCTTTCACCTTGGTACCATTAAATTTAATTTCGCCCGATTCTGGCTTAAGCAACCCATAAATACATTTAAGCAAAGTAGATTTTCCACTTCCACTTTCGCCAATAATGGCTACGATGTCGCCCCTATTAATGGAAAAAGTTATATTTTGAATACCTGATACTTGTGTTTGCTGATACTGCTTAGATAGGTTGTTAACCGTGATTATTTGCTTGTTCACGGCGTAAAGATACTGAAGAACATGGAAGATGTAAAATGGAAGACGTAGGGTTGACGTAATAATAAAAAATCCTGCAACTTCCGCTGCAGGATCTGGTCTTCATTTGTGTGTGTTTTAATTTAGTCCGAAGGTTAAACCAAAGGCCATGTTTTTTACTCCTTTTTGTGGTGTACTAGCAAACATATCGTTTGCGTAGTATTTGGCAAAGAAGGCTAATCCTACATAGCCAACCCTCACAGTTCCGCCATAACGGAAAGGAGCAAAATTATAATCATCCTTTACTTTTACTTTTCCAAACTCATCGCTAATCTGTTTTACTTTTCCATTTAACAAGAAACCAATTTCTGGGCCTATTACAAAGTAAAAACGATTGCCCTTATCACTTTCGCCGGTCCTAAACTCAAAGTTTAAAGGAACATGTAAATAACTACTCGAGAAACGATTTTTACTGTAATTAACTGCATCAGTGGTGTAGGTTAACTGAGGAGCGTCTTTTTGCATGGTAATGTTCTTTTTTAAACGAATATGAGTCCAATCGAAGCCACCCGCAATGTACATTTTGAAGTTTGAGCCAAATCTATAGCCAAACTGTACTACATCGAACGATAAATTGCTTGTTTTACCTGCCTTGTAATCTAAAAATCCGTTTGTTGGCGATAAGTCGAATTGACCATTGTCTATTAATTTCGAGATACCAATATCTAATCTAGTAAAGGTGATACCACCTACGAAGCGCGGTTTCTTTGCCGTTATAGTTTTAGTCGAATCCCCATTTACTTTTACAACCACTGGTCCGATTGTTATGCCTTCGCCATAGGTAATGTCTACCCTTTTGCGTTTAACGCTATCTTGTTGTGCGCTTGCACCTGAGTTTGCCAGAAAAGTAAGTCCACTTACTAAAACTGCTGTTAATATTAAATTTTTCATTGTACTGTTTGTTTGTTTTATTTGTGTTTATCTTAAAATCCTATAATCCTAGCCTTATTTATTTTTCCTATTCAATTTCAAAAAGCCAATATTTATTCCAATTATCGATGAATTATCGTCATCATCGGTAGTAAACCGCACCAATTTCTTATCTCTTTTATCTACTTTATCTACTACATAGTTAACCAAATCTCCAACATTTCTAATTCCTTTACGCTCTGTAGTATTATCCATTTCATCAATCACAGCATTATTAATGATTTGCTGAGGCTCTACCTGAGCAATTACAATTGGGTTTTCAACTGGTGTAATTGGCAATACATCTATTGGTTTCGGATCTGCTTGTTTTATAAGTAGACGAGCCAACGTTGGGTTTGGTTGCAAGGCTTCTTGAATATTTTTGATATTATTTTCAGGAGCCTCATTTTTAATTATTGCAGCGATTTGAACTTTTACTTTTGAAGCACCTGGATTATTACTTGATACTTCATCAACAGTTGTTGTTGCAACCTCCTGCTCAACAGGATTTTCAATACTTGTAGTTGCATTATCAGCACGCAATTGTATTTTTTCTGTTTTTTGGAGAACCAGCATCGCAGTAATAACAATGGCAATACTAGCCGCCGCCATCCAATAAATAGGTATGATGCCTTTACGCTTAGGTGCCAACTGATCTTCAATTTTTGCCCATAAGTTTGCAGACGGTTCAATTTCTGCGTCTATAAATTTGTCTCTAAACAAATTATCAAAATCTTTATCCGGTGTATGTTGCATAACCAAAGCTCTCCATTTTTAAAATTTCTTTTTGCAATATTGCTCTTGCTCTCGATAATTGAGATTTACTGGCACCTTCCGAGATACCCAATATTTCTGCAATCTCTTTGTGCGCATATCCTTCTATAGCATACAAATTAAACACCATGCGATAACCATCCGCTAGTTTCTGTATTAATTTCATTAAGTCTTGCATACCAAGGCTACTAAAATCAAATCCTTGTGATGGTTGTTCGTACGCATCTTCTATGGGCACTACATTAAGCATCCGTAAGTTTTTTCGATAGCTTTCAATTGCAGTGTTTACCATGATCTTACGAATCCATCCTTCAAATGATCCTTCACCACGATACTCCTTAACTTTTTGGAAAATCTTTATGTATCCGATTTGTAGTACATCTTCGGCTTCCATTCTATCTTTGGCATAGCGCATACAAACAGCCATCATCTTCGATGCAGTTTGCTTATAAAGCAATTCCTGCATTTGCCGATTGCCTGCTTTACAGCCTTCCATCAAATCGTTAATTGTATATGTTTTAGTCACCTTCATTGTTTGTTTGTATAGGGTAGACGAACCCTAGCGGGAAAAGGTTGCATGAGAGTTTAAAAAAGTTTAAAATCCTCTTTATACGTTAAAAATAACGAATGATTAAATTGCAAATTCTTTGCGGAATTATTCAAATCAAAGTGTGGTTCAAAACGGAAATCTAAATATAAATTGGGGAGTAATGCTTTCTGATATATGTATCTTATAGCAAGGATGTTTCTGCTACTTTGCGTAAAGCCTTGATCGTATAGCGTTTCGGATACCGATTGATAAAGGGGCATTCCTTTAATGGTGATGAAATTATTTCCTTTCCAGTAAGACGCTACCAAATCTCCCCATTTGGTGCGGATACCTGTATTTAACCATAAGCCAAAACCATCTTGATAGGCCCTAACTTTTGTTGGCGAAAAATCTTTATAAATAGCAATGTAATTATCACTAAAAACTTCCTTTACATTTAATCCAATTTGCTTATGCAATTTTATTCCAGTTGCCCCATTAAATAAAGTACTAAGTGGAATTTCTTTCAAAACATCAATTTGTCCACCTTGATGGTAAGCTAGGAATTGTGCAGGAATGGTAAGTTTCCAATTGGCGGTTTGTAGTAACGTAGATTCAGTAATCAATCCCCCCACAATTTCCTCCTTTTTTGCATCACCTTTATAAATCATTTTTTGCCAAGCAATCCAGCTATCCAATTTGAATTTTTTTCGTTCAATCAATAACTGTGTACCATACTCAACAGGCGTAGTAATTTTACGTTCAAAATTGTAGATAGGTTCTATGTAGTTGTGTTGAATATTTCCTTCTAAAGCACCAAAAACTAAAGTAAGGTTTCTTTTATGATACTTTAAGCTGAATAAGGGTTGTGCATCGTGCAAACCATTATCGCCAAAATCTTTACGCAAATAAGCCCCTACAATAATCGCCAAATTTGGATGCGCATAGTACACCAATTGTGGCTCCAATTGCGTTCCGTACAATGTGTAGCCATCATGAAATTTATCGGAATATTCGTAATTTCTAACGTAATTAAAATTGTAGAAATTAAAATGAAGTGATTTGCTTAAACTATCTACCGGACGAATTCGATTAAATATAGCCTCATTGTTAAACTGTGCTTGCGCAATGAAGCCGCTACATAAAAAAAGTAAAGTAAGTAGCTGTTTCTTAAGTTTAATTGCCATTTTTCTCTCTGTATCGCTTATAAATTTTTACCGCCGTCATAATAACAACTGAAAACGCAACCAGTCCAAGTAAGCCATACACCCAATCTACCGCACTTTTTAAAATTACTGTAAATACGATGGCAACTAGTAAAATGGTGGCCACTTCATTCCATAAGCGAAGCTGATTAGAAGAAAACTTGAAGATACCATTTCTTAGTTGTTTCATTAAATTCTGACAAATAAAATGATAGATGAGCAGTAAAACCACGAAACCAAGTTTTACCTGCATCCAATCTTCATCTAATAAAAAGGGATGCGCATATATCATTAATGCACCAGCCAAAACCGTGAACACCATTGCCGGAATAGTGATGATATTCCAAAGCCTAGCTTCAATTTTTCCGAACTCTTTTTGAAGGATGTTTTTTTCTAATTCTGGTCTAGCATTTGCCTCTGTATGATAAATGAACAAGCGAACACCATAAAACAAACCAGCCATCCAACTTACAACGAAGATGATGTGAACGGCTAAGAAATAGCGGTAATATTCTTCCATTTACAATTTTAATTTATTAAGAATAAACGTGTCAATCCACTTTGGAATAGTTGCTTGTTCAAATTCAATAATGCCTTTTTTAACATTCCCTAAATATTGATGTTTAATTCCAGAATTATCCCAAAGATAAGTTTCATCAGCCTTTTTTATCATTTCAGTAAGCAATTCCATTGTCAAAAAATAACGGCTTTGAATTTTTTCTTCTTCTACAGGATGTCCACCTTTTTTTACTCGATCTTTCACTCGCTCCAAATTCATAATTGGTGTTTCAGTACCAATAAAATATAAATATATCTTATAGTTATTCAGATGTGCAAAATCAATAAGATCGAGTTTAGAAGGATGTGAAAAAACAGTTTCAAAAGAGAATGAAATTCTATTCCTAATTAATTCTTGTCTTATGAAGTCGGCAACTATTGCAAAATGATAGGAATTATATATTGCTTCATTAACTTGATCTTGTTTAACAATTACATTTTCTTTAATGATTAATCCCCAGCTTATATTATTAAATTTTGCCTTTTTAAAGAGGCCACTTTTGGTACAAAATTCATCAAAGGCTTGATGAGCAACAACGATATTAAAGTCAGAAAGGTTAATAAAACCATATTTTTTAAACGCTTCTTCTAGAAAATCTGCATTTACAAAAAGCTTTGTTGAAAAATACTCCGATTTGATGGAGTCGAATAACGTAGTTTTACCAGAACCATTCGGGCCTGCAAAGATCCGCAATTTTGGCTGTTTGGGCATTTAAAACAACTTAATTCTTTTATTAGGGATACGTCTTTTTTTAAACACACCAGCAGCAATTAATACCGGTTTTCCATCATTAAACGTTCTATAAACGCCGTCGGGTTTAACTTCAGTTCTACCTAAATTTAAAGCATCAACCACCCTAATCACCTCAGCCATTTTTTTATTTATAGCTTTAATAATCTGTTTAATAGGTAGTTTATCCTCGTCTTTCAAAGTTTTAACTGTCATTATTATAAGTATTTAGCTAATATACGAAAATGATTTTATTTTAATATCTAAATTCCTTTACTACTTCAATTGCATATTTTACATTATCGAAAGGAATGTCTGGCATAATACCATGACCTAAGTTAAATATAAAACCCTTCTCGCCTCGCATACGTTCAAATAATTGTAAGATATGTTTTTTAATTACCGATTGATCCGCATACAAAATATGAGGATCTAAATTTCCTTGTACAGCAATTCCAGCAGGCAAAGCATTTTTAATGTTCAATAAATCAGCATTCCAATCTACCGAAATCACATCTGGTTTTGCCTCAGCCATTATTGGCGCAAAAACAGAACTTCCTTTACAAAAAGAGATCACAGGAACATTTGTTCTATTTAAACCTGCAATAATTTGTTGGTTATATTGATGTGAAAATTCTTGATAATCGTTCCAAGACAAAGCCAAAGCCCAGCTATCGAAAAGTTGAACCGCATTTACGCCAGCAGCAATTTGTAAGTTTAGGTAATCAGTTGTAACTTTTGCAATTTTTGCTAAAAGGCGATGCGCCAGTTCTGGATGATTATGCATCAATAACTTGGTCAGCTTAAAATCTTTAGAAGACCCACCTTCTACCAAATAACTCATTACTGTAAATGGCGCCCCGGCAAAACCAATTAATGGAATTGTACCATTTAAACGTTGTTGAATAACTTTTATCGCATCGGCTACATACTGTAACCGATCTACCACATCCGTTTCCAACCGATCAATATCTTGAGCATTTCGAACTGGATTAGCGAATTTAGGGCCTACACCTTGGGTAAAACTTAAATCTCCTCCCATGGCTTCACCTGTTACCAAAATATCACAAAATAAGATGGCTGCATCAATCCCTAACAAATCAACCGGTAGCATAGTTACATCAGCGGCAATTTCAGGAGTTTTACACATCTCTAAAAAAGAATATTTGTTTTTAATTTCCCAATATTGGGGCATAAAACGACCAGCCTGACGCATCATCCAAACTGGTGGCCGTACTGTAGATTTTGAAAATGCAGCGTCTAAAAATAAATTGTTTTTCATTTGATATTAAGCTAAGCTATTTGCTTCCTTTTCTATAATTTTAATAATTTCTTGCGCTCTGGAGCTAGTTGCTAATTCTCTGGCCTTTTCGATATAGGTTTTTGCTCGTTCTATGTCTTTTTTACGCAATGCAAGGTTGGCTAAATGAATCAATACAAAGGCTTTATCATTTTTTCCACCGAGTGGGAAACGACTTGCAATTTGAAAATGAAATTCTGCAGCTTCAAAATCTTCACGCTGCAAAGCAATATTTGCACGCATAAACTCGTAATAACCTCGCCTGTTTTTCGCCAAACGATCTGGATTACCTATTTCTTCTAATATTTTTTCCGTTTTTTCATAATCTGCATCTTTAAAATATTTAGAAGCCAATAAAACAGAACTGTGTTTGTAGTGTGTATATAAAACAAAGGCAAAGAGAAAGCCGGCAATTGCTGCCAGCTGATATTGTAAAAAGTACAAACTTACCAATGCAGAAATGGCAAAAACGGCCATTAATGCATATCTGCCTTTTGCGTTATACATTAAGCGTTGTTATCTGTGAACTTATAACCTACCCCTCTGATAGAATGAAAATAAACAGGATTTTTTTGATCAGGTTCAAAATATTTACGGAAAGTTAAAATAAAATTATCGATTGTTCGAGTGGATGGATACACGTCGTAGTTCCAAACGGTTTCTAAAATCTGTTCTCGAGAAACGGCTTCATTTTTACGCTCAATTAATAGCTTTAGCAACATTGTTTCTTTTTTAGTTAAAGGCACAACTATACCATCATCTTGTTTTAACTCAAAAGAATTAAAATAGATAGTTTTGTCACCAATTTTATAGGAATTTAGTTCTTTTAGGTCGTCTGCTTTTAAGCTACGTTTAACTAAAATTCCAACACGAAGAATTAATTCTTCTAAATTAAATGGTTTCACTAAGTAATCATCTGCACCTTTTTTAAGGCCCATTACACGATCTTCGCTTGTATTCTTAGCAGTTAAAAACAAAATAGGAACTTCTGTATTCTCTAAACGGATGGTTTCACAGACTTGAAAGCCATCCATTTCTGGCAGCATCACATCTAGAATGATGAGATTAAAGCGCTCTTCTTTAAAAACTTTAAGTGCCGTCTTACCATCTTTTACAGCATGAACTTTATAACCCTCTAACTCGAGGTTTAATTTAATGGCATCCAACAAATGATCTTCGTCTTCAACCAGGAGTATTCTTAATTTTTGTGCCATATCAATTAAATGTTACTTCAAAAATTGCACCCTGCGGTACGTTATCTTTAACGCTAATATCAGCGTCGTGGTTTTGTAATACTTCTTTAACAATAAACAAGCCAAGTCCGGTACCTTTGGATTTACGCACATTTTCTTCACCAACACGGTAAAATTTATCAAAAATCAGCATTTTCTCATCGTCTGGGATGCCCAGACCCTTATCAGAGACGGTTAAAATAGGTTTACCGTCAAATTGACAGAGCTCTACTGCAATTTCGGCACACGGACCAGAGTATTTAACCGCATTTTCAACTAAATTAGTTACTACTGAAGATAAGGCGAATTGATCGCCCACCACTTTAACACCCGATTGTATTTTCGTATTAATTAACTGCTCATTCCCACATGAATGTACCTGTAACCGATCCGTAATTTTTGTAACCAATTCAGAAAAATCAAACTCTTCTTTCGGGAAGGAGTAGGTTCTACTTTCAATCTTAGTAGCCAATAACATATTCTCTACCAAATCGTCTAACCTTTCAATGTCTTTCAAACAATTATTTAAAAGTGACAATTGCATTTGTTTCTCCAAATCTCTTTTTACGATAGTTTGTAACGAAAGCTTAATGGCTGCCAATGGCGATTTGAGCTCATGCGTAACCGAAAGGAGGAAATTTTGTTGCCTGTCATGTAATTTATCTTCATTTTTAATAGAGGCATGAATAAAATAAGCACCCACCCCCAATAAGAACAAAAATACAGAGCCTTCTCCCATTACCATTGCCATGCGGGAAGGGTCAAGCTCAACCACAACTGTTCCCCACCAAAACATCTCTAATAAAGCGTAAAGAAGTAAAAAATAGAATATTAAAAGTGATTTTTTCATGTTGAAGATGATTACACTGATTTAGTTGATTGCACCGATTGCGTATTTCTAAACACTAAATCTAACGAATCAAATATCGCTCTTTTTGCCTTTTCTAACTCTATTTTTGTATGAGCGGCTGAAACAAATCCAACTTCGTAACCCGAAGGGCCGAAATAAATTCCTCTGTTCAATAACTCTCGGTGCATTATTTTAAATTTCTCCATACTAGCTGGATCAATTGCTTCGGCAGTCTGAATTTTTTCGGCATCCGTAAAAGCAAACCAAAATATAGAACCAACAGTGAATACTTTAAACTTATAGTTTCTGGCAGTGGCAAAACGCTGAATACTATCTGTAAATTGAAGTGTTTTTGCTGCTAAATCTTTATAAAATCCCGACTTTAAAAGTTCAGTTAGCGTTGCAATACCTGCAGCCATTGCAACAGGATTTCCCGAAAGCGTACCTGCTTGGTATACACCGCCATCAGGTGAAATATACCCCATAATTTCTGCAGATGCACCATACATGCCAACTGGCAATCCCCCACCAATAATTTTACCATAAGTTAATATGTCAGGCTTTACGTTGTAATAGCCCGCAGCACCTTCAATTCCTACTCTAAAACCAGTAATTACTTCATCAAAAATAAGCAATGCACCATTTGCAGTACAAGCTGTGCGTAAAAATTCGATATAAGATTGATCTTGAATAAGTAAGCCATTATTTGCAGGAATACCCTCTATAATTACTGCAGCTACTTGGTCTTTAAACTGCTCGAACGCTTTGGTAATCGCATCGGTATCGTTTAAAGCAATTACTACAGTTTCTTCGGCAAAAGATTTAGGCACACCGGCCGATGAAGTTTCGCCAAAAGTAACTAATCCTGAACCCGCTTTAACCAATAAAGAGTCGCTATGCCCATGGTAACACCCTTCAAATTTGATGATCTTATCCCGTTTGGTGTAGCCCCTAGCTAGGCGAATGGCCGACATTACTGCTTCTGTTCCCGAACTTGTAAAACGTATTTTTTCAACATATTTATTGTTCTTAATAATCAATTCGGCCAATTCATTTTCAAGTGCAGTAGGGGCACCAAAACTCATCCCACTTTGCATCGCCTCAATTACTTTTTCCCTTATTTTTGAGTTATTATGCCCCAAAATAAGCGGGCCCCAACTTGCACAAAAATCGATAAACTGATTGCCATCTGCATCCCAAATATAACAACCATCCCCTTTTTGAATAAAAAGTGGTGTTCCATAAACCGATTTAAATGCCCTAACTGGAGAGTTTACGCCACCAGGGAAATATGTTTTTGACTTCTCATATAATTCTGCAGACTTCGCACGATTAATATCAGGCTTACTACTGGTATTAACCGGCATCACTTCTTCGTTCGAAGAAAATATTTTTTTTATTGATTCTAACATTTTAAGCCCCTCTATCACATCCAATTATTTTCTACAATATCTCTAATATGGTAGCTAGTAATGATACTTGCACCAGCTCTCGCAAAAGCATGCATCGTTTCCATTACTACCTTTTGTTCATCTATCCACCCCTTTTGCGCCGCCGCTTTAATCATCGAATACTCCCCCGAAACATTATAACAAGCAATCGGTAAATCTGTTTGTTGCTTTAATTTACAAATCACATCTAAATAAGCCAATGCAGGTTTAACCATTAACACATCTGCACCCTCACTTTCATCTAGCATAGCCTCACGTAACGCCTCATTACCATTTCTAAAATCCATCTGATATGTTTTTCTGTCACCTTTGTTGGGCGTACAATCTGCCGCTTCTCTGAATGGGCCATAATAGGCCGATGCGAATTTAGTGGCATGCGACATGATTGCTGTATTTACAAATCCACTTCCGTCTAATTGAGTGCGTATTGCAGCCACTCTTCCATCCATCATATCAGACGGCGCTAACATATCAGCCCCTGCTGCTGCATGAGTTAAGGCCATTTTTGCAATTAGTTCAACCGATAAATCGTTTTGAATATAGTCATCTTTCATGATCCCACAGTGACCGTGCGTGGTGTATGAACAAACACAGACATCTGTTACTACATATAAATCATCACCAAAATTTTTCTTAAGCGCGCTAACCGCAATTGGCACTAAAGATTTAGGATCGTAAGCGGCATGTGCGTCTTCACTTTTTTCATCACCAACGCCGAAAAGCATAATTTTATTTACACCTAGCTTTAATCCCTTTTCTACGTCCTTTAATAAGTTATCTGTAGAGAAATGGTTAATACCGGGCATTGCATCAATCGATTTGGTAACACCCGATCCTGGTACCACAAAATAAGGATAAATAAACATGTCCTTCGATAATCGCGTTTCTGCAATCATCTCTCTTACAACTGGGTTTTTTCTTAACCTACGAGGTCTTTGCATAATAGTATCAATATGTAGTATCAAGTATCAAGACTTATTTATCGTCGATGAATCACTTAAAACTTATAATGTAAAACTTATAACTCCATCAAATTCCAAAAACAGCTTCGGCCAAACCAATTTCATCAGGCGAATAAGGTAAAGTATATTTCACCCCCATTTGTTCAAATTTTTTGCCTGTAGAGTTGCCAATGGCGATAACTTTTTGCTCAGGCTCTAATAAATTTTCTGCGAAATAAGCATCAACGTTCGAAGGGCTGGTAAAAATCAATACTTCTGCACCAGTTCCATTAATTTGATCTGCAACAACGGTTTCATATATGGGCAAATCTACTATTTTAGTATCGGTTCCTAGCGATTTTTGAATGCTCAACAATGAATCTTGTGCTCTAGGAAACATTACCGTTTGGCCCTTTGCTAATCCTGCAAATGCTTCTGCAACCTCCGTTATATCCCCACTTTCGCCAACAAAATCTGCCAAATGTCCAAATTTTCTAAGCGTATCTTCCGAACCTCTTCCAACTACACCAAATTTTACTTTCTTCGCTAAAATAGGATTTAATTTAAAGAAATATTCTACCCCATTTCTACTGCTAAAGAAAATCCAATCTAAATTTTTTAAATAAAAAGGATCTAGAATATTCACAATTGGAAATGTACGAATTAACGACCTTCCATCTATTTCAATGTTATGCTTCGCTAAAGCTTTCCGAAAATAACTATGCTCACCAATTTCTCTGGAAATAAAAACTTTAGCAGGCATTTTTCTTTCCTTACTAAAATTAGCAACGATGTTTTCGGCTAATCCCTCGGTACTTCCAGCCCGTAGAAAAAACCGATCCGGAAAATCTTCATCCGTTTCTGCCTTAGAAGTCCAGACTTCGAAAAGCCCATTTTCCTTTTTGCAATAGCAGCCAAGTGGCATGTGGCATCCGCCTTCAAATAAATTTAAAACCTTACGTTCAACCGCTATTTCTTCGGCAGTAGCCTGATGATTTAAATGTTGTAATACCGCAAATAAATCGTTATCATTCTCACGAATTTGGAAGGCTAAAGCACCCTGCGCCGGCGCAGGAACAATTTCAGTAGTGTCTATCACCTCCACATGAAATTCTGACAAATCTATATTTAATCTATTTACCCCTGCTTTGGCAAGTAAGATCGCATCATAATCTTCATCACGTAATTTTTGAATCCTTGTAGGTACATTCCCACGAAGATCCTCGATATTTAGATCCGTGCGCAAGGCCAATAATTGTGCTTTACGACGATTAGAAGAGGTGCCCACTGTTGCGCCCTTTTTTAAGGACAATTTCTGACTTACATCTACGCAATCTTTAAGAATTAGTAGTAATTCTGAAGGATCTTCGCGTTCACTAACTGCAGCTATAACTAATCCTGGTGGATTTGTAGTTGGTAAATCTTTATGAGAATGAACGGCAACATCAATGTTACCATTCAATAATTCATCTTCCAGTTCCTTGGTAAAAAACCCCTTACCTTCTAACTTATCAAGGCGAAGATTTAATATTTTATCACCCTGCGTTTTAATGATTTTTAACACGGCATTAATGCCAATTTCAGCCAGCCTATTTTTAGTATAGTTAGCCTGCCATAATGCCAAATCGCTTCCGCGCGTACCAATAATTATTTCCTTCACCTTACTTTATTTTTTCAGCAAATTTAATTACTTTTTTAAAAGGGCTTTAAGGATACGTTTTTTAGCGCTACCACCCCGTTATAATCTAGCTATTCCTTATTAAAATTTCCTTCGCCATTACCATAGGAACACTGATACATTTTTTCTCCATGTAATCCATCACACGTTGTAATACAGCCCTAGAATTGTCGTCCAACGTATTAATTTCATCAGCAAATACACCATTAATAGCGGTATGCTTAATCTCCTTTATCTTCTTTGGAACACCACTCATGGCAATTTCAATTTTCCGCTGCCGCAATACCGTTTCAAAATCTTTGATATTGGCATCGATGATATGCTCTGCGTTAATCAATTCATCATAACGCTCTTGAATATTTTTCCGGGCAGTTTCCTTTAACGACTCTACCTCAATATAATGAACTGGGAAATTTTGAATAACTCTAGCATCTGTATCATTTGGAATCGCTAAATCTACAATTACTTTTTTACCAACATCACCGTTTAACAACTTCTTATATATCTCTTCCGTAATAATCGGCTCTATTGATCCAGTACAAGTAATAATTATATCAAATCCCTGATCGAAGTTAGCTAAATCTGCTAATGGATATGCCTTACCATTTAGGTGCTTAGCTAAACATTCGGCCTTTTCTAAGGTTCTGTTAAAAACAGAAAAGTTAGCGTATTTATGCTTTTTAAGGTATTGAGCAATATTTTTATTGGTATCCCCAGCTCCAATTATCAATAAACGAGAATTAGGACTCATGTTTAGCTGCCTAAGTTTGCGATAAGCTAAAGAAACTATAGAAACTGGATTTTTCGAAATATTGGTATGCGTGTAAACTTCTTTCGCTGTTTTAACCACCCTATTCATAATCGTACGCATATAATCGCCAGTAAAACCAGCAATTCTACAGGCTTCATAAGCTTTGCGTACTTGTGCCAAAATCTCCTTTTCACCTACCACTAAACTCTCTAAAGAGCAAGAAGTTCGCAACAAATGATTAAAGGCTTCTGTTTTTTCATAGGTAGAAACATTCTCAACAAACTGCTCCATGTAAGCTTTGGGGAGACCCATGTCTAAAACGGTTAAAAAGCGAATGATAAAAGCTTTATCTAACTCTTCAGCAGAGGTAAATATAAATTCAACACGGTTGCATGTGCCAACATAGAATATTTCTTTTATATTTAATTTTGATTGAATATTCTTCAACCTGTCGTCTAGCGTTTGATCGCATATTACCAATTTACCTAGTGCTTTTAGGTCAATTTGCTTGTGCGTAAATGCAATAATCTTTAAATATTCCAAAGTGAGTACAGCCTATTGTTTTTAGAGTAACAAAAGTAACATAGTAGGTTCATATCACTGTCATTAGGCTGTAATTTAGACTAATTTAGAAAGATTTTAAATTGTGTGTTTGAAAGACTTTGATTTAAACGCACAATCTAAATAAGAAAAATAAATACTAATAAAACTTTATTAATTTAGGGCATGAATATCTTCAAAAAGATCGCCATTTGGTTAATGATTGTGTTTTATTTCGTTGCAGGTATAAAACATTTTACAAATCCTACACCTTATTTATCAATTATTCCTTCTTATGTAACTTACCCAAATGCCTTAAATTATTTGGCTGGCTTCTTTGAAATCACTTTTGCTCTATTAATTTTTCCTTTACAAACCAGAAAGTATGCGTGCTTTGGAATAATTGTAATGCTTTTAGCCTTTATTCCAGCACATATTTACATGATACAAAAAGCGAATATCGCTCCCTTTATTTTAGGTAAATATACCATTACTCCGTTTATTGCATGGTTGCGAATTCCTTTTCAGGCTATATTTATGGCCTGGGCTTTATGGTGTTCGAAAATGAAATTTAACCTGTTTTAACAAAAAAATATGCAAATCTTTGATTTTTCGAGCGATATAATTTTAGAAAATCATCGCGTTCTACTTCGTCCATTAGTTTCCACAGATGTAGAAAATTTACTTCATTTCTCACAAAATGATCCAACTATTTGGAAATATTCATTAATTAAAGCGGATGGCGAAAAGAATTTCAAAAACTACATAAATGTTGCCTTAAAAGCACGTGATGAACAAAAAGAGTATCCCTTTATTGTATTTGATAAATTAACGAATAAATATGCTGGAAGTACCCGTTTCTACGACATTCAAATGAACAATAAAAGCCTACAATTGGGCTTTACTTGGTATGGAAATGATTTTCAGGGCACAGGATTAAATAAGCAATGTAAATTTCTACTACTTGAATTTGCTTTCGAAAAAATGAACATGGAAAGAGTAGAATTTCGTGCCGATAATGCCAACGAACGAAGCATTGCTGCCATGAAGAGTATAGGTTGCCAAGTTGAAGGTATTTTAAGAAGCCATGTTCTAAAACCAGATAGAACGCGCCGGGATAGCATCGTACTTAGCATTTTAAAACAAGAATGGGAGCATAATGTGAAGGAAAATTTACTAAAAAAAATAATTTGAACGCCAACTTGCTAAGATTACATTAAAAAATACCTGCATTTTACCACAACAAGCCCTGTTATTTATTTATATTAAAATCACACTTGAAATTCATCTGTTAAAAATCATTACTCTCTCATTATCAGGAAGAAAATATGAAAAACCATTGTGATTTAAGTGTTTAAAAAACTTATATTCTATCAAAAATCAAAAATTGTCACGCAAAATACAAGTTGTAATCATTCGGTTTTAAGAGAAAATCGAGGTATTTTAGGGATGTTAACATCCAAATACATAAAATGAACTTTAAAAATTATAGCCTCGTACTATTGCTTACATTAACGAGTTTCCAAAGTTTCGCGCAACAGAAACCAAAACTATCTCCTTTAGAGCAAAAAATTAATTCCCTACTTGCCAAAATGACTCTTCAAGAAAAAGTAGGTCAGATGGCGCAGGTTACGCTTGATGTTATTGGTAAAGGAAAAGATCGTTACAGTAGCGATGAGCCTTTTACGCTTGATGAAAAGAAGATGGAGAAAGCTTTGGTTCAATATAAATTGGGTTCTGTGCTAAATGCCTCTAACAACAGAGCAAAAACTCCACAAGCTTGGTTTGATATCATAAGTAAAATTCAGCAAACTGCCATGATTAAAAACAAAAATGGCATTCCAATTTTATATGGTATTGATGCTATTCATGGAGAAACCTATACCATAGGCGCAACCATGTTTCCACAACAAATCGCTCAAGCTGCAACATTTAATCGTAATCTGGTGCGTAGAGGTGCTGAAATTACTGCCTATGAAACCCGAGCAAGCTCTATTCCATGGGCGTTTTCTCCATTGTTAGATTTAGGTGCCGACCCTCGTTTCCCACGACAATGGGAAAGTTTCGGGGAAGACCCATATTTAGTTTCAGAATTAGGTGTTCAAATGGTAAAAGGCTTTGAAGGAGACAAAAATGATATTTCCAACCCTTTCAAAGTAGCATCTTCTATAAAACACTTCTTAGGGTATCAAGTTCCGCTTTCGGGAAAAGACAGAACACCTGCAGTGATATCCGATCAAGCTTTAAAAGAATACCATTTGCCATCATTTAAGGCTTCTATTGAAGCAGGTGCAAAAACTATCATGATAAATTCTGGATTAATAAATGGCGTGCCTGTACATGCCAACTATAAAATACTCACGAAACTTTTAAAGGAAGAACTAGGATTTAAAGGTTTAGTAGTTACGGATTGGGGAGATATTGAAAACCTACATAAACGAGACCACGTAGCAAAAGACAATAAAGAAGCCGTGATGATTGCGATTAATGCGGGCATAGACATGAGTATGATTGCCTATAATTATGAGCCATTTTGCGATGATTTAATCGCTTTGGTAAAAGAAGGGAAAGTAAAGCAATCGCGTATAGATGACGCGGTAAGAAGAATTTTAAAGATAAAATTTGAACTCAACCTATTTGATAAACCCACTACAAATATAAAAGATTACCCAGCATTTGGAAGCAAGGCATTTGAACAGTCTGCACAAAATACCGCAGCCGAGTCAATTACCTTATTAAAAAACACCAACTCAGTGCTTCCCTTAAGTAAATCGTCGAAGATTTTAATAACCGGACCTAATGCTAACTCAATGAGAACATTAAATGGTGCCTGGACCTATTCGTGGCAAGGCGAAAAAGTAGAGGAATTTGCGGGGAAATATAACACCATTTTAGAGGCTATGGAAAAGAAAATTGGGAAAGAAAATGTGAGTTACATACCTGGGGTTAGTTATAAAATGAGTGGAAAATATTGGGAAGAATATGCCGATAAAATGGAAGAAGCCGTTGCTGCTGCCAAAAATGCAGACATAGTACTGTTATGTTTAGGCGAAAACTCATACACCGAAACACCAGGCAATTTAAGCGACCTTTATCTAAGTGATTTACAAACAGAATTTGCTCAGAAACTAGCCGCTACCGGAAAAAAAATCGTATTAATTTTAAATGAAGGCCGACCAAGAGTAATTAGCAAATTCGAAAAGAAAATGAGTGCTGTTGTACAAACCTACCTACCCGGAAATTTTGGAGGTAACGCATTGGCTGACATTTTATATGGTGATGTTAATCCTTCGGGCCGACTGCCTTACACCTATCCACAATATCCAAACGCACTGTTTACTTATTATCATAAACCATCAGAAGCTAGAGAAACTACCGAAGGTGTATATAACTATGATGCTGACTACAATCCACAATATCAATTTGGCCATGGATTAAGTTATACAACTTTTGAGTATAGCGAAATAAAATTAAGTAGCAAAACCTTAAAAAAAGGTGAAACTTTAACCATTAGTGTAAATGTTACCAACACCGGCAAAGCTGCCGGAAAAGAAGCAGTACTCCTGTTTATTTCCGACTTGGTGGCTAGCAACATTAGTCCGGATGCTAAAAGATTAAGGGGCTTTGATAAGATTGATCTAAAAGCAGGGGAGACAAAGACTGTAAGCTTCAAGATAAAACCTGAAAATATTGCCTATGTAAATTCAGACAATAAATGGATAACTGAGGTCGGCGAATTTTCTATTCAACTGGCAGATAAAAGAATCAAATTTAGCTATGTTCAATAAAATGAGGGTAATTTTTTATGCAATTACGATTATTTTAATCTCCTATGCTTGCAAAAAAGGCGTACGTACGAGTAGTCCTATTACCCCTCCTGCTGTTGATGAGCAAATTTTAGCTGGTGAAGTTAGCTTTTGGCTAACTAGAGGAGATCGATCTGCACTCTTACAAAAACAAAATGTGGCGCTTAATTTTTCAGCTACCAACAACGGAAACTCCACCATAGAAGTTGATGAAACACAGGTTTTTCAATCCATTGATGGCTTTGGCTATACCCTAACTGGAGGAAGCGCCACCCTGATAAATAATTTAGCAGCAGCAGAAAAAGATGCCTTAATCAAAGAATTGTTCTCCACCGAAGAGGGTGCTATTGGCGTGAGCTATTTACGGCTAAGTATCGGTGCTTCAGATTTAAGTGCAAATGTTTTTACCTATAACGAAAGGCCTGCCGGACAAACGGATGTAAATCAAGACCATTTTTCGATCGCAGCAGAAATGGTCGACTTAGTCCCTATTTTAAAGAAAATTCTAACAGTAAATCCGACGATTAAGATTTTAGGTTCGCCATGGACTGCCCCAACGTGGATGAAGACCAATAAAGCTTACAAAGGCGGAAGCTTATTGCCCGAATATTATCAATCCTATGCCAAATACTTTGTAAAATACATTCAGGCTATGAAGATGGAAGGGATAAACATTGACGCTATCACCATACAAAACGAGCCATTACATCCGGGCAATACGCCAAGTTTGTACATGGAAGCCGCAGATCAAGGTATTTTTATAAAAACAGCATTAGGACCAGCTTTTCAAGCGGCAGGCATCACTACAAAGATTATTTTATATGATCATAATGCTGATCGCCCCGATTATCCAATGTCTATTTTAGCCGATCCTGCAGCTAATGCTTATGTAGATGGGTCTGCTTTTCATTTATATGGTGGCAATATTTCGGCCTTATCTACGGTTCACAATGCCTATCCATCTAAACATGTTTATTTTACTGAGCAATGGGTTGGCGGACCAAGTAATTTTGCTGAAGATTTAAAATGGCATATCTCTACGTTAATTATAGGCGCTACCAGAAATTGGAGTAGAAATGTACTGGAATGGAACCTAGCCGCAGACGCTAACTACAATCCGCATACACCAGATGGTGGGTGTACGACTTGCTTAGGCGCAATTACCATCGCACCCGCAATTAGTAGAAATGTTGCATATTATGTAATTGGCCATGCCTCTAAATTTGTTCGACCAGGATCAGTACGCATTGGGTCGAACATTGTTGGTACCCTTAGCAATGTTGCTTTTAAAACACCCGATGGTAAGCGTGTATTAATTATAATGAATACCAGTTCAGACGCGCAAGTGTTTAACATTAAACACAATGGAAAAATAGTAACTACCAATTTACCAGGGGGTGCCGCAGGTACTTACGTGTGGTGAATTCGTTACAAACAATATTTACTATTTTTTGTTTTTATAGAAAACATAGCTATGAAATTACGTTGTTGGACTTTTATATTAGTAATAGGCGTTTTTACAGCCTGCCAAAATAACCAATCTGCCCAAAAAGATAAAGAAAAAATTATTTCAGGAGCAACAGAACAATCTTGTTATACATATACTAAAAATAAAGATACAGCTTCTCTTATGCTGATAATAAGTGGGCGCATTATTACTGGCGAATTACATTATCAACTTTTTGAAAAAGATAGCAACAAAGGTATAATTAAAGGCGAAATGAGGGGTGATACTTTAGTTGCCGATTATATTTTCAATTCAGAAGGAAAACAATCGACTAGGCAAGTTGCTTTTCTTAGAAAAAATGGTAAACTGATAGAGGGATCTGGTGAGGTGACAGAAAAAAATGGAAAAGTATACTTTAGGTCTACATCTGACTTAAAATTTGGTGATGCTATTGAATTTACAAAAGTAAGCTGCAAATAATAAATGAGCCATTTTCTAACGGCCCATTTAAGACTTATTTTTTGAGTTTTAGAGATAATTTGTCCCATTGTGTCACCAACTTAGTGTAGTGATCGATGTACATCTGGTTCTCGTCTTTTGTTAATTTACTGCCCCAAGTTGCAGCATTTTTAATCCAACTATTGTATTTAGCAGTTACTTCCTTAATTTTTGCAGCGTCATTGGCGTTTATTGCAGCCATGTATTCTTGCTTTATGGGCTCAAACTGAGTAAAACCATTGTTTACATCTTCGTTTGAAAACTGAGGCGCTTCTAACTTAACATTTGGAGAAACTTTTAATAATTCCGAGCCATTAGTTGTTGCTGCTGCTGCTGCTGTTTTAGACGAATCTTCAACCGTAATTGTTTGAGTAGAGTCAGCGCCAGTTTCTTGTGTTCCTTTTTGATTACTCTGGCAAGAGATCAACGTTGTGGCAAGTAAACCCGTTGCCATAAAGGAAAATAATAATTTCTTCATATGTAATTAATTTTTTTTCAAAAATACTAAAAATTTTCAAATCGCTCCCAAAAACCATCCGTAGGTAATGCTGCAAAAATGCTAATAGGCTCCTTTTGAACAGGATGAATAAACTCTAACTTTCTTGCATGCAAGCAGATGCTCCCTTTTTTACTTCCTCTTGGATATCCATATTTATTATCTCCAACGATAGGGCAATTCATACTCGAAAGTTGAACCCGAATTTGATGCGACCTCCCAGTTAATGGATTAACCTGTAATAGATAAAAACCACCTAATTCTCCAATTAACTTATAATCAAGTTCGGATCGCTGGCTTCCAACAACTTCTTTATTATATGCTGTTACAACATTTTTTTGAGGGTTTTTAATCAGCCAATGAACTAGATTTCCTTCGGTTAAGGCTGGTTTATTACGTACTACAGCAAAATATGTTTTACGAACCTCTCGATTTTTAAAAATGGCGTTCATTCTTTCTAAGGCCTTACTGGTTTTAGCAAACAGTATTACCCCACTAACTGGCCTGTCTAATCGATGAACTACCCCTAGAAACGCACCATTGGGCTTATTATACTTTGCCGCAATGTATTTTTTCACTTTTTCATCCAAAGGTTCATCACCTGTTTCATCCACTTGCACAATATCTCCCGATCGTTTGTTGATTGCGATTAAGTGATTATCCTCGTATAATATATCTGCTTCTGTAATTGGCATTTTTTAGTATCAAGTAGTAAATATCAAGTATCAAAACTGTGTACAGATGTTTAATACTGTTCCTTCTCGTTCGGAAAATCATTTGCCTTTACATCGTTGATGTAGGCCTGTGCTGCCCCCAAAATGCCATCGTACAAATTTATATACTGACGTAAAAACCGAGGCTTAAATCCCTTTGTTAAGCCGATCATGTCATTAACTACTAACACTTGACCATCACAATTTGGTCCGGCGCCGATACCTATAGTTGGAATATGTACGCTTGCGGTAACTTCCTTAGCCAACTTTGCTGGAATTTTTTCTAAAACCACAGCAAAACAACCTGCATCTTGTAAAACTACAATATCGGTTTTTAATTTATTAGCCTCTTCTTCATCCTTTGCTCTTACGGTATAGGTACCAAATTTATAAATAGATTGTGGTGTTAAACCTAAATGTCCCATTACTGGTATGCCTGCGGTAATAATACGCTGAATGGATTCTGCTACCTCGGCACCTCCTTCTAATTTAACACCATGCGCACCCGATTCTTTCATGATACGAATGGCAGAATTTAGGGCTTCTTTAGAGTTTCCTTGATACGAGCCAAAAGGTAAATCGACCACCACAAAAGCGCGATTAGCACCTCTTACAACACCCTGGGCATGATAAATCATTTGATCTAAAGTAATAGGTAGCGTCGTTTCGTGTCCAGCCATCACATTGGATGCTGAATCACCTACCAATAAAACATCCAATCCTGCATCATCCAAAATGGTAGCCATTGAATAATCATAAGCAGTTAGCATTGCGATTTTTTCTCCACGTTGCTTCATCTCCTGCAAAATATGAGTGGTTATTCTTTTTATTTCTTTGTTTACAGACATGCGCTTTGATTTGAAAACAAAATTAGGTTTTATTTATTGGAAAAAATAGGAGATTAGCAATTGCTGAGAGAATGGGAAATAGATTCAATAGTTAATTGGTTTCATTAAAGTCTAGCCCTCATCCGATGAGTATATAAAAATCCAATAAACAAAATCTACTCGATACTATTTTAAAAAAACCGTTGAAAAAACCATTAGAAAAAACTAACTTTGATTCCTGAAATGAATAAGTTCAATCAGGTTTACTTTTTCCTCCATCAAAACGGACAAACCGTTAAGAAATCCCATCTTTTACCGAATTTATTCAGCACTTCCCAACTATTTATATTGAAACCTTATCGTTATACACATGACTAACTATACCAAGTTACCTGCAATTTTGTTATTGGCCGATGGCACTGTTTTTTATGGCAAAGCTGCCGGAAAAATCGGAACAACAACTGGCGAAATCTGTTTCAATACAGGAATGACAGGCTACCAAGAGGTATTTACTGACCCCTCTTACTTTGGACAAATTATGGTAACCACCAATGCTCATATCGGCAATTACGGCATGCATAAGGACGAAATCGAGTCAGGATCAATTAAAATTGCAGGCTTGGTTTGTAAAAACTATAACATTATTTACAGTAGAAAAGAGGCAACAGAATCGATTCAAGATAACTTTCAGAATGAAAATATTGTAGGCATTTCCGAAATTGATACGCGCGCTTTGGTGCGTCACATTAGAAATAAAGGAGCAATGAATGCCATTATTTCATCAGAAATCACAGACCTACAAGAGCTAAAGAAAAAATTAGCCCAAGTACCAGCAATGGATGGCTTGGAACTTTCTTCTCACGTATCAACAACAACACCCTATTACTACGGCAATCCTGATGCAAATTATAAAATTGCAGCTTTGGATTTAGGAATCAAGAAAAACATTCTAAGAAACTTCGACGATAGAGATATTTATGTTAAAGTTTATCCAGCTAAAACTACTTTCGAAGAAATGGACAAGTGGGGGGCAAATGGCTATTTTATTTCTAATGGCCCAGGCGACCCTGCCGCTATGCCTTATGCCATTGAAACGGTAAAATCTATCCTTGAGGCGGACAAACCTTTATTCGGAATTTGTTTAGGGCACCAATTATTAGCCGAAGCAAATGGCATCGGAACCATGAAGATGTTTAATGGTCACCGCGGATTAAATCACCCCGTAAAAAACATCATCAAAAATCATTGCGAAGTAACCTCACAAAACCATGGCTTTGGTGTAATACCTGAAGAAGTTAGAAAATCAGATAAAGTAGAGATTACCCATGTTAACTTAAACGACGATTCGATCGAAGGTATTCGCGTAAAAGGAAAAAAAGCGTTCTCAGTTCAATATCA
This sequence comes from Pedobacter sp., assembly GCA_014377775.1. GTDB lineage: Bacteria > Bacteroidota > Bacteroidia > Sphingobacteriales > Sphingobacteriaceae > Pedobacter. The sequence continues at coordinate 23,120 of JACMOW010000092.1, forward strand.
CCCTGAATCTTCTCCTGGCCCGCATGACTCTCGTTATTTATTCGATGATTTTGTAGATTTAGTTAAAGGAGAACTGGTTTGGTAGTTATTCGGTTTATCGTTAAATAGTCACATCTTATCGACATTTAATTGCCATTTAGCTGAAATTCATTTTCTATTGCGCTAAACCTTCTTACATTTATCTTATGAAGAATAGCAATGTGATTATTAGCGTAAAAAATCTGGTAAAAAATTATGATGATTTTAAGGCTGTTCAAGGCTTAAGTTTCGATGTTTATGAAAATGAAATCTTTGGATTGTTAGGGCCAAATGGTGCCGGAAAAACAACTACGCTAGAAATTATCGAAACACTTCGTCAAAAAACAGCCGGAGAAGTAACCGTTGATGGCTTCTCAATAGACCATGACTCTAGTGCTATAAAACGTATAATCGGTGTTCAATTACAAGCAGCTGGTTATTATCCAAATTTGAATTTAGTAGAATTACTCGAACTTTTCTCTGGCCTTTATGGTGTTGAAGTTAACCCGATGCAAATGCTCGAAAAGGTAAATTTACAAGATAAAGCAAAAGCGAAATATAAAGCATTATCTGGCGGTCAGAAACAACGTTTTTCCATTGCAACCACATTGATAAATTCGCCAAAAATTATATTTTTAGACGAGCCCACTACAGGGCTCGATCCCCAAGCCCGTAGAAATCTGTGGGATTTAATTACTGAAATACGTAGCAATGGAACTACAATAGTAATTACAACACACTACATGGACGAGGCAGAACAACTTTGTGATCGTGTGGCTTTTGTGGAGCGAGGACAAATTATTGCTTTAGATACACCAGATAAATTGATAGATAATTTAATTGCTAGCGGCTTTGAACGCAAAAAAGAAGTAAAAAAAGCCAATCTTGAAGATGTATTTATCAATTTAACTGGCAAAGAATGGCGAGAAGATTAAGCTAAGCTCCCAAAATATTTCAATACAAAAATTTTCAAATCTTACAACCTAAAAAATGCAATCACCTTATAGCCATACAAAAGCCACATTGGCCTTAGCCAAAGCAAGTTTCAGATCAATTATGCGCAGTCCATCTGCTGTAGTATTTACACTGGCTTTCCCACTAATATTTATTCTGGTATTTGGATTTTTAGGTGGTGGTGGCACAAAATTGGATATTGCCATAGCCCCTCAGTCAGACCTACAAAACCCAATTATTACTTCGCTAGAAAAAATGCCCATTATTCGGCTAACTAAAAATGACAACTTAAGTAACATTAATAAGAGCTTAGTAAAAGGAAATTACGATGCGCTAATTACTGTCGAAAAAAATAAAAATGGCGTACCTGCTTATTTCACTATTGTTAAATATACTTCTGCATCCTTAGATAAGGGTAATATCCTCAAATCGATCCTAAATGAGCTGAGTTATAAGTTAAATACTCAAAATATTAAACCAACAGTTACAGAAATTAAATCTAGTACAGTAAACGGTCGTTTATACCGTACCATAGATTTTATTTTACCCGGTCAGCTAGGATTTTCTTTATTAAGTACTGGCGTATTTGGTACTGCTTTTGTTTTCTTTAGCTTAAGGCAAAACCTAGTGATTAAACGCTTTTTTGCTACTCCAGTAAAACGCTCGAGTATTGTTTTAGGCGAAGGAATTGCACGGATTGGCTTTGCTTTATTAGGTGCATTATTTATCATACTAATTGGTCATTTCTGCTTTAATTTTACGTTGGTAAACGGTTTTACTACAGTAGTTAACATGCTTATTTTAGCAACGATGGGTGTAATTGTTTTTATGGGCTTTGGCTTTGTGGTATCTGGAATAGCAAAGAGTGAAAGTACAATTCCGCCAATTGCGAACATGATTACTTTGCCGCAATTTTTATTATCAGGCACTTTTTTCTCTATAGATGCCTTTCCAACTTGGTTACAACCCATCAGTAGGGCATTGCCACTAACCTATTTAAATGATGCGATGCGTAAGATAGCATTTGAAGGGGCAGGCTTATGGGAGGTTAAACATCAAATGCTGATTATATTAATTTGGGGGATTGTAATTTATAGCGTAGCGGTTAAAACATTTAAGTGGGAATAGGCTTAAAAAAAAGCGACATATATCGGTATAATTTAAAAATTATTTTAACTTTGAAAAACCCCTAACTAATTGTACTTTATACACTAAGGGTAATTTTTAATCAAAACCAAAATAAAATGAGTTTAATAATCGATGTTCATGCAAGGCAAATCCTCGATTCGAGGGGTAATCCAACAATAGAAGTAGAGGTAATTA
>JACMOW010000093.1 GCA_014377775.1 Pedobacter sp.
ATAAAAATGATTAAGGATAAAAAAAAGTACAATATTTTAATTATAGAAGATAATCCGGGAGATTATTTACTTATAGAAGAGTTTATTGCTGAAAATATTTATGAACCAAATATCTTCCACGCTAACAATTTTAAAGAAGCAAGAGTATTTTTAAAAGACCCCAACAACTCGTTCGATATAATTTTAATGGACCTTACACTCCCCGATAAACGTGGAGATGAGCTGGTAACGGAAATGGTTCGCTTTTTACCCCATTGCCCAATTATAATTTTAACGGGTTATGCTGATATAGACTTTAGTATCCAATCAATTTCCCGTGGTATTTCAGATTATTTATTAAAAGATGAACTTGGTGCAAGCATGCTTTTTAAAAGCATTATCTATGCTATAGAAAGAAAGAAATCATTTTTATTGGTAGAAGAATCTGAAAAAAGATACAGCAATCTTTTTCATTTAAGTCCGCAACCCATGTGGTTGCACGATAGTGAAACTTTAAAATTTATTCAGGTTAACAAAGCAGCCATTGAGCATTACGGTTATTCAGAGGCTTTATTTTTAACCATGGGGTTAAAAGATATTCAACCAGCACAAATACCATTTTCAAATAATGAAGAAAAAATTAACAGGGCGCAAGTAGGAGAATCTACTTTTACGGGAAGTTTTAATCACGTAAAAAAGAACGGAGAAATTATTAATGTTGAAGTGTACTGTACCGATATAATGGTAAAAGACAGAAAATGCAGTTCTGTTATTGCGGTTGATGTTACCGAGAGAAACCAATACGAACATAAAATTACCAAAGCAATTATTAAAACGCAGGAAGAAGAACGTTATGAAATTGGCGGCGAACTGCACGATAATGTATGCCAGATACTTGCAACAAGTATGATTAGTTTGGGAATGATGAAGAAGTACATTGAACCAACTGCAGAGCAATGGTTTAAAAATACAAAAGATTATATAACAATGGCAACTGATGAAATCAGGAATTTATCTCACCGGTTAGCGCCTGCTTTTTTTGATGATTCTAACTTTGAAGTTGCCGTAGAAATATTACTTAATACTTTTAATGCTGCAGATGATTACGAGATTACTTTACAGTTTGACAATAAAATAGGTGACGAAGATTTAAGTCTTGAAATGCAGCTAAATCTTTATAGAATAGTTCAGGAACAATTAAGAAACATTTTGAAGTATGCAAAAGCTACTAAAATTACAGTGGATATTTTTTTACTAGAAAACATGCTGATATTAAAACTTACAGATAATGGTGTAGGGTTTATTCTTGAAAATGCAAAATCAGGTATTGGTTTAGCCAACATGAAAAGAAGAGCGGAATTGTTTTCGGGTATCTTTGAAATAAAATCTTCTCCAGGTAACGGCTGCACTATCACCGTAAGTATTCCCATCCCTCCCAAAAATTAAACAATATTAATTGCCGGTAAAATAATATTTAAAATACCCCCACAAATTTCTGCAGTTACTCTTTTAATTCTACCCTGGTATTCGCCATCTATCTGAAAATGCATTTTCCTTATCATGGTAATTTCTACTGAAGTGGAGGGAATTATTTCAATTTTTTTAGGGTTAAATATGCCGGGTTTTATCAACATTTTTAGCAATGGTCCCAGTGCTAATTTTCTCACTATTATTACTTCAAACAATGCATCACTTAAATTTCCTTCTGGGTTAATAACTGCACCGGTACCGTATTTGGTAGCATTGGCAAGTACAACCATAAAGGCATTTCTCCTTACCTCAATATCTTTTGTTTTAATAATAACCTGCATTTTTTCTTTGTGCCACAAGGTTTTTAAAATCACCAATGCATAACCTAATTTTCCCCGCATTTTTCCTTCGTCAAAATGTTTTATTAAGTGAGCGTTTAACCCAATGTCACTTAAATGAAGGCAATATTTATTGCCGTTAATTTTAATTAAATCGCATTTTTTTGTATGTCCATCTATAATAATTTGTAAAGCTTCTGCAGGTACTTCAGATATGCCAAGTTCTTTTGCCATACCATTTGCAGACCCTGCGGGTAAAATGCCGAGTGCTATGTTTGATCCGGCAATAATATTTGCGAGCATCGTTACAGTTCCATCTCCACCAACTGCTATAATATTGTAAGGTTGGTATTTTGTTATATGGTCTTTAATTTGTGTTACATCAAAGTCTTCAGGTAAATTGTAAATTTTAAAACTGTGATCTTTATCTTTAAAAAAATCATTTATTACTTTGTCCCAAATTGTAGATTGGTTTGTGCCGGAACTGTTGTTTACAACAAATAAAAATTCTATCATTTTCTACAATTAATTATATTAAAATAATATGACCAACGGGGCAAGTTACATACCAGAAAAAATATCTTTTAAACAAAAATTACAGTTTAAAATCTTTAAATTTTTTAGGCTGCAAAGTGGGGCTTCAATAAAGTTATATAAAGGGTTTGCAAATCACAAATCGTGTATTATATATGGCCATGCACTCTC
>JACMOW010000094.1 GCA_014377775.1 Pedobacter sp.
ATATACAAAACTGGAAGCACCAATAAAGTTAACAAGGTAGCTGATAGAAGTCCGCCAATTACCACCGTTGCCAATGGCCGTTGTACCTCGGCACCACTCCCACCCGATATAGCCATAGGGAGAAAACCTAAAGAGGCCACAAGAGCCGTCATAATTACAGGTCGCAATCTAATGGTGGTGCCTGTGCGTATAATCTCTAATATATCTTTCATTCCTTCTTTTTTTAGCCTGTTAAACTCACTAATTAGCACTATTCCATTCAGTACGGCTACTCCGAAAAGTGCGATAAAACCGATACCTGCTGAAATGCTAAATGGCATTCCGCGTGCCCACAATGCGATTACTCCGCCAATTGCCGATAGCGGAATTGCGGTAAAAATTAACAGTGCGTATTTTAGTGAAGAGAAGGTAAGATAGAGCAATAGCAGGATTAATAATAATGCCAATGGAACAGCAATGGCCAATCGTTTATTCGCAGCCTGTAGATTCTCAAAAGTTCCTCCATAAGTGGTGTAATAACCTGGGGCAAACTTAACATCCTTTTCTACTTTTGCTTGAATTTCCTTTACAATACTTTCTACATCCCGTCCTCTGATGTTAAAACCGACCATAATTCGTCTTTTTGCATCATCTCGTTGAATCTGATTTGGCCCTTCCTTAAAATCTATATCTGCCAATTGTGTTAATGGGACTTGATTACCATTAGGTGCGGTAACGAATAAATTTTTCACGTCATCAAGCGATTGTCTATTTTCCTTTTCGAGGCGAACTACCATTTCGAAGCGCCTTTCACCTTCAAATACGAGCCCTGCAACTTCTCCGGCAAAGCCGGAGCGGATTGCAGTGTTTATATCCTCTATATTTAAGCCAAATTGAGCAATCTTATCTCTATGAAACTTAATAATTACCTGAGGTAGTCCTGATGCCTGTTCTACATAAACATCTTGAGCACCTTTTATTGTACCTGCTATTGCTCCGATTTTTTTTGCATAGTCGCCTAATTTCACAAAATCTTCACCATATATTTTAATAACTACATCTTGTCGTGCCCCCGTCATTAGCTCATTAAAGCGCATTTGAATTGGCTGTTGAAAACCAAACGTAACACCTGGGATGTGCTGTTCTAGCTTCGCTTGCATTTTTTCGGCGAGTTCTTCTCTGTCGTTAGCACTTGTCCACTCGCTTCTATCTTTAAGAATAATGATCAAATCACAAGCTTCAACGGGCATGGGGTCTGTTGGGATTTCGGATGAACCAATCTTTCCAATTACTTCCTTCACTTCCGGAAAATTTGCTTTTAAAACCTTGGCGCCTCGCGTGGCTGCTTCAATGGTTTGCGAAAGGCTACTTCCTGTTAAAACCCTAGTTTCAACAGCAAAATCACCTTCTTCTAAGGTGGGGATAAATTCTGCTCCCAAAGTGTTGAAAATGAATAGCGCAACTACAAAAAGGCCTAATGCTATGCCGATGATAAGCCGCTTTGATTGAAGCGCAAAATTAAGCCAAGGCGTATACATCCGCTGAAAACCTGACATAATCCGATCGGATATATTTCTTTTGGTGCTTATTTTTTTGCTTAAGAATAGCGCACTCATCATGGGTATATAGGTAAGCGAAAGAATAAATGCGCCGAGAATAGCAAAGGCAACTGTTTGCGCCATGGGTCTGAACATTTTCCCTTCTATCCCAACTAGCGCCAAAATTGGAAGGTAAACGATCAAGATAATAATTTCTCCAAATGCGGCGCTATTTCTAATTTTGGAGGCGGATTTGAAGATTTCTGTATCCATTTCATGCTGTGTTAAAGTATCTCTATTCTTTCGAAGTCCGAGGTGATGCAAAGATGCCTCAACAATGATTACTGCCCCATCTACAATCAACCCAAAGTCTATTGCTCCGAGGCTCATTAAGTTTCCACTCACACCAAAAAGATTCATCAGGCAAATGGCAAAAAGCATAGCCAAAGGAATTACTGAAGCTACGATTAAACCTGCACGGAAGTTTCCTAGCAACAATACCAGCACAAATATGACAATAAGTGCTCCTTCGGCCAAATTTTTAGTTACCGTACCGATAGAATTGTTGACCAATTTTGTACGATCTAAAAAAGGTTCGATCACCACGCCTTCTGGAAGGTTTTTTGAGATCTGTTCCATTCTAGTTTTTACATTTGCGATTACTTTAGAAGAATTGGCGCCCTTTAGCATCATTACTACCGCACCAACAACCTCACCTTGGTCATTTCTGGTCATGGCGCCATATCGTGTAGCCGCACCAATGCGTACTTCGGCAACGTTTCGAATAAGCACCGGTGTACTATTCGCATTTGTTCTCACTACAATATTCTCAATATCCTCAATGCTCTTAATCAAGCCCTCGGTTCTGATAAAATAGGCATTGGGCTTTTTGTCGATGTATGCACCTCCGGTATTTTGATTATTTTTTTCTAAGGCTTTGAAGACTTCACTTATTGAAATATCCATGCTACTCAGCTTATCTGGATTGAGCGCAATTTCATATTGTTTTAAGTAACCACCAAAACTACTTACATCGGCAATTCCTTCTACACCTAGTAATTGGCGGCGAATAATCCAGTCTTGTATCGTTCTTAGTTCGGTTGCATCAAATTTATGCTCATATCCCTTTTTGGGATGGATTATGTATTGATAGATCTCGCCAAGGCCAGTGGTTAAGGGGGCAACTTCGGGTGTACCAATTCCTTTCGGGATATTTTTCTCTACTTCGGCCAATCGCTCACTCACTTGTTGACGTGCCCAATAAATTTCTACACTTTCCTTAAAAACTACGGTTACTACAGAAAGACCGAACCTACTAAAAGAACGAATTTCTTCTATTCCGGGTATGGTGGCCATGGTTTGCTCAACGGGATAGGTTACAAATCGTTCAATATCTTCGGCGCCATTACTTGGAGAACTGGTTATAATTTGTACCTGATTATTGGTAATATCGGGGAGTGCGTCTATCGGCAGTTGCCTTAGAGAATAAATCCCCCAAGCAATTAATGCCAACATCAATATCCCTACAAGCAGTTTTTGCTTGATTGAAAACTCGATTATTCGGTTTAACATTCGCTATAAAATCAAAAATGAAAAAAATAGTTAGCCCTGAGTGCAAAAGCGCAATTGTTCCTAAACCTCAAGTTGAAATAGGAGGGAATCATATTGTCAAATTAATTTTGGCGGTTGCCAAACATCTACGGGTTGCTGCTTAATTGCAGTATTAGAACGGATAACGTAGGTAACCTGAATGATGGGGCTGCTTAGTTTAACTGTAGCTTGAAGATCAACGTATTTACCGATTGCACAGCAGCTACAACTACAAAAAGGAGCACACCCTTCCACGGCACAGTGGTCTGAATTGCTATAATTATTTTGAAACGAATAAGAAACCTGCTCAATACCCTTTAATTCTGGCACATCACTACATGGCAACAGCGCAAGTGTAATTAAATAAAGGCTGAATAAGATGGACACAAATTTCATCAAAAGCAAATGTATAAAATATTTTGATTATGAAATTGCAGATGTTCCTTAGAATCATAATAAATTAAGCTGTAATGTAATACTGTGTTTTTATTCATTATATTGCATTAATCAACTTAACCTAAATAATTATGAGAAAAATTTTTACACTATTTTTTCTTCCATTTATTTTTTTCTTCAGCCTTTCTGTACAGGCTCAGGTAAAAATTGTAACTGGAAAAGTAACCTCTTCAGAAGATGGACTATCAATATCCGGAGTTGGAATTAAAGTTAAGGGTAACAACACAAGTTCTATTTCAGATCAAAATGGTAACTATTCGATATCGGTACCCAGCAGTACTTCAGTATTGGTGGCCACTTATATTGGTTTTGTTACTCAAGAAATTACTGTAGGCACGGCAACTACAATTAACTTTAAAATGATAGTTGAAAGCCAAACCTTAGCGGAAGTAACTGTTACCACTGCACTGGGCATTACCAGGCAGCAGCGCTCTTTAGGGTATGCAGCTCAAGGTGTTACTTCAGAAGATTTAAATATTAATAAGCAACCAAATTTACTAAATGCTTTGCAGGGTAAGATTGCAGGGGCTACCATTTCAAGTGTGGGGGGCGGACCAGGCCAAGGAGCGACCATCCGTATCAGGGGAATAAATTCTATTGATGCAAGTTCTTCTAATGATCCATTGTACGTAATTGACGGGGTACAAATTGATAATTCTACTTCTTTACAGGGATCTGGTTCAGGACCGAATGTGAGATCTGTAGGTAATCGTGTTTCAGACATTAACCCAGAAGATATCGAAACCATGAACATCTTAAAAGGTGGTGCTGCAACCGCGCTGTATGGTTTACGCGGCGCAAGTGGGGTGGTGGTAATTACTACTAAAAAAGGGAAAGGAAGTGGTATTAGGACAAATTTCTCTACTACTTATGGAGTAGACAATGTGAATAAAACCCCTGCTATTCAACAAGAATATACTGCTGGCATATTGGGTGTATACACTCCAATTGGACTAGGTCCGGCATGGGGGCCAAACCTTGCTGAGGCGAAAATAATAGACCCTACTCATCCTGATAAATTATTCGAGAATTATAAAAATGCATTTGATCAGGGTACACAATTGAGAAATAGCGTATCCGTTTCGGGTGGAAATGAGGCCGTTAAATTCTTCTCCTCCATCTCTTCTTTCCGACAAGACGGGATGCTTCCCTTTACAGATTATAAAAATTTATCCGCTAGGCTAAATACTGACATAAAAATTAGCAATAAAATTACTGCTGGTGTAAATATGAGTTTCAATAACTCGGGTGGTTATCGTTATGATGCAGATCGTTATGGAGAAAGTTTAACCTATTACTCTGGTCGCTGGGATGTAAGAAATTATATAGCTCCCAATGGAACCCAAGTTTGGAGAGGAACGAATAATCCTATTTTTGGGGCTGCTACCAACCGATTAAAAGACAATGTTAATCGTTTTATAGGTGGCTTAACGCTTGGTTACGCACCAACCGAGTGGTTAAACTTTAATTATCGTGTAGGCGTTGACACCTATACCGACAATCGTTTTAGAACGGCACCAGGGCCATTAGGAATAGTAGGAGAGCGAGTATATGACAATGCTGATGGTTTTGTTGGGGATTATAATTCCGCCTATCGTGCCATTAACTCTACATTCTTAGCCACATTATCTCATAAGTTAGCGGAGAACATTAACGGAACACTTCGTTTAGGATATGAGCTCTACGATAGACGCTTAAAAAGCACAGGCACTTTAGGTAGCCAGTTAAGCATTTATAACGATTTTAGATTGGTAAATGCTAAAGTTTTTGAAGTATCCCAATCTTTAAACCAGTACCGTTCAAATGGTTTCTTTGGTGAGGCTACATTCGATTATAAAAACTACCTTTTCTTATCCATTACAGGCAGAAATGACGTTACTTCTACGCTTTCAGCTGCGAATAGATCGTTTTTCTATCCATCGGCTAGTTTAAGTTATGTATTCTCTGATCAATTTAAATTACCAGCCTTTATTGGTCAAAGTAAGCTGAGATTATCTTATGCGCAAATTGGCAAAGATGCGGCTCCCTATTCTACCTCAACAGGTTTTTCCACTTATAATGGCTTGCCAACGGGTACTACTGGATTAACGATTGCCTCTAACCTTGGCGATCCAAACTTAAAACCAGAGTTTACAAATACATATGAAGCGGGTTTAGAAATGTCATTCCTTAAAAATCGATTACGCTTTGATTTTACTTACTATTATTCATTAAGTAAAGACCAGATCTTACGCGCAAATGTTTCATCGGCCACCGGCTATGTAACTGCCTCTATAAATGCAGGTAATATCAGAAATAAAGGTATAGAGTTGGTATTAAGTGGCACGCCGCTTAAATCGGATAATTTTACTTGGGAATCGTCATTAAATTTCTCAGCAAACAGAAATAAAGTGTTAAGCCTACCATCAAACATCCCAGACATTACCTATGGTGCGGCAACAGGTGGATATATTAATTCACCAGTAATTTTTAAATTGGTGCCTGGAGAACCTTATGGAAATATCTATGGCTCTTATTATCTGCGTTATTATGGCACAACGCCAGAAGATCCAAAATTAACAGATAAATCATTGCCTTTATTAATTGGCGCTAATGGTTTCCCAATTTCCTCTTTAACTAACCGAAAATTATTAGGTAATAGTCAGCCAGATTGGGTTGGTGGTTTTAGCAATACCTTCACCTATAAACGTGTAAGCCTATCTACTTTAATTGATGCACGTTGGGGCTATGAGAAATTTAACCGTTTAGAAAACTTCAATGCTGCCTTTGGTATTGCCGATTATACATCTGATCGTAGAACCTACAGGGTATTTGACGGCAAGCTTGCTGATGGTTCACAAAATACTAAACAAGTATGGTTAGGGCAGGGATTAGGCCCTGATGGTGTAAATTATGGCGAGGGCTATTACCGTAATTATTACAGAGTACTTTCTGAACCATTTGTACAGGACGCTTCATGGATCCGTTTACGCTCGGCCACACTTGCATACAGCTTGCCAACCAAATGGTTACCCGCAAAAGTGATTCGTAATGCTTCATTGTCTGTTACTGGAAATAATTTATTTCTACGTACAGACTATTATGGTTTAGACCCAGAGTCGGTATCAGCTGATAGTGGTAGCAATGTAGATGGCTCCTCAGGGTTTACATACCCTGCCGCAAGAAGCTTTTTATTTACAATTAATGTTGGATTTTAATAAATACGATTATGAAACAAATATATAGATATACATTACTTTTAGTAGTAACAACTACCTTTATGATGCAAAGCTGTAGTAAAGAATACTTCGACGAGCTGAGCACCAACCCTAATCAAGTAAGTAAGCCTACATTAGCTGCACTTTTAGCCACCTCTACCAGTAAAATGGGTCTTAATAGTTTTACAGTTGCTTCGAGTATAGCTCCCTATGTTCAGTATACGGCTAATCCATCACTAAATGCTGCTAGCGACATTTACGAAACCATCGATTTTTCGGGAATGTGGGATGCTTTGTATTTTGCAATGGCAGATGTGAATCACTTAAAAATAGCTGCCACAGAGGCTGGATCTAGTGAATATATGGGCGTAGCGAATGTAATGTTGGCTTACAATTTAATTTTGGTAAATGATTTATGGGGAGATGCGCCTTTTAAAGAAGCATTTAACCCTACTAATTTTACGCCAAAATACGACACACAGCAAGCAATTTATGCCTCTACGGTAAGCTTAATAGATGAAGCAATTGTTCAATTGGCCAAAACCGACGCAACAGTTAAATTGGCGGCTACGAGTGATTTAATTTATGGCTCGAGTGCTGCTACTGAACGCGCAAATTGGTTAAAATTAGCCTATGCCTTAAAAGCGCGTTTGTTAAACAAAGTGAGTAAAACCACTAGTTACAATGCTGCCAATGTTTTAGCAGCAGTTTCGAGTTCTTTTACTTCAAATGCGGAAGATGCTGGTATGGCTACCTTCCTATTAAGGAACAATTGGGCAACTGTTGCTCGCAACAACGCTTCATTAACCTTAGGTGGCTGGTTATCGGAACAATTTATCGATCATTTAAACGGTACATCGTATGGTATTTTAGATCCTCGGATTAAAAAAATTACCGACCCAACTGTTACCGGCACCTACATAGGCACGGTAAATGGCGCTGGTAACAAAGGACCTGGCAATAATACTGTAAAAGATGAGAATTATATCGCTATTAGCTCACCTTGGACGGGTGATATCTCTCCGTTATTTATTGTAACTTTTGCCGAACTTAAGTTTATAGAAGCCGAAGCGGCATTTGCGACTGACAAAAGCAGATCCTATAACGCCTATTTAGCTGGCATAGCAGCAAACATGGATAAGCTTTTGGTTCCTGCAGTAGAAAAAACCGCTTATTTAGCAGAGCCAACCGTTGCAGTGGGTTCTGCTGCCTTAACTAAAGAATTAATCTTTAAAGAAAAATATGTGGCTACTTACCTAAATTCGGAAGCATTTAACGATGTTCGTAGAAATGATTATAACTATACAAATTTCACATTTCCTGTAGGTTCGGTACTCTCAAATTTTATTAGAAGATTAGATTATCCCTTAACAGCCGAAAGAAGTAAGAATGGTGCAAATGTACCAGCGGCGGTTCCGCGTACTACTAAATTATGGTGGGATCAGTAAGGAAGTGATGACAATAATAAAAAAACCTTAACTTTAAACGTTAGGGTTTTTTTATGCCCATTAATTAATTCTTCATTATGACGAAACGCCTTACACTAATCGCTTTACTCCTTTTAATTACCTTCAATCTCTATCCCCAATCTTTTACAGTAAAATCGGTGTTAAGCTACCCTTTTCCATCAGAACTTATTGCGGCTACAAAAGGATCGAAAATTGCGTGGGCTATGAATGAACAAGGCAGAAGAAATATTTATGTAGCCGAAGGGCCAGACTTTAAACCGCTTAAAATAACTGATTATAGTTACGACGACGGCCAAGAACTTACAAGTTTAAGCATTTCTGACGATGGTAAATGGATTGTCTTTGTACGCGGGGGCGATCATGGGTCGAGAGAAGGCACAACACCTGTAAATGCCGCGTCTTTACCTATGGCACCCAAAGTACAAATTATGAGCATCCCTTTTTTAGGAGGCAAAGTAAATGTAATTGGCGAGGGCGATAATCCTTTGATTGCACCAAATGGTACTCAAATTATTTTTACACGAAGTGGCCAAGTTATGACCAGTACGATAGAGGGCAGCACCCCTGCAAAAAATCTATTTTATGCCAGAGGATCTAACGGTTCAATGAGCTGGAGCCCCGATGGCTCAAAAATTGCTTTTGTTTCTAATAGAGATGACCATTCATTCATAGGTATCTATAGTAATCCCGAAACACCTATACAATGGCTATTACCTTCATTTTCTAAAGATAATTCACCTCGATGGTCGCCTGATGGAACAGAAATCGCTTTTATCAGAAATCCAGGTGATGGTGGGTCGCCAGACTCTATATTGGCCAGAAAGCATGTTCCTTGGGCCATTTGGCGCGTAAACATTCAAATTGGTATCGGAAAAAAGATTTGGAAAGCTCCCGAAACACCACAAGGATCTATCCCATCGGTGGCGGGAGGTGCAAATTTATTATGGGGGGCCGATCGAATCGTTTTTACTTCTTATGAAGATGGATGGCCACATTTATATTCCATTGGCACCGATGGATCGCAGCAAACATTACTTACACCAGGCGCGTTTATGGTAGAGCATGTTAAATTAAGTGGCGATAAAAAATGGTTAATTTTTAGCGCCAATACAGGTAAGGAAAAGGATGATATTGATCGCAAGCACCTATACAAAGTTTCGATTGATAAGGCAGATATGCAAGCTTTAACCAGCGGAAAAGGTTTAGAAACGCTGCCTGTGATTACGGGCGATCAATCCACCATTGCTTATTTAAGTGCTACTGCACAGCAGCCTGTTTTGCCAGCAATTTTTAATGTACAAACGAAGAAAAATTTATTGTTATGCGAAAATTTAATTCCCGAAGACTTCCCTTCGCAGCAGATGGTAACACCTACACACATTACCTTTAAAGCAGCAGATGGCGTAATGGTTTATGGACAATTATTTACGCCATCAAGTGGCCTGAGAAAAAAAGCTGCCATTGTTTATGTACATGGCGGTCCGCAGCGGCAAATGTTTTTAGGTTGGAATCACATGGACTACTATTCAATTGATTATGCCTTAAACCAATATTTAGTGAGCTTAGGCTATGTGGTATTATCGGTTAATTACAGACTTGGGATTGGCTACGGATATGAATTTCACAAACCACTTTTTGCAGGTGCACAAGGCGCATCAGAATATCAAGATGTAAAAGCTGCTGGAGAGTGGTTAATCAAGCAATCGAACATTGATGCGAAGAGAATAGGAATTTATGGGGGTTCTTATGGTGGTTATTTAGTCGCCTTAGCCTTAGGAAAAGACTCGAAATTGTTTGCTGCAGGAGTAGATATTCACGGCGTAAATAGCCGATTTAGCAATATTGCCATAGAAAGAGAACTTGCTCCTGATGCGCAATTGGCAGCACAAAAAGTAGTTACCTCTTCTCCACTTACCTATTTAAGTACATGGACATCGCCTACCCTGCTTATTCATGCAGATGATGATCGAAATGTACCTTTCAGCCAAAGTGTAGATTTAGCAAGGCGTTTTGAGAACAAAAAGTTTGATTTCGAATATCTTTCTATTCCCGATGACACACATCATTGGATGAAGTTCTCGAATGCAATTAGAGTTTCGGAAGCAACAGCCGACTTTTTAAACCGGAAATTGAGCCTAAAAAAAGAATAACATAAGGTATTTGGACAGCTATACCTTTTTTGGTGGAAGATCAAAAGCTACCGCCTCGTGTTCAAAATGCCCGTTATGAGAACCATCACAGAAAGGCTTATTTTGTGATAAACCGCAGCGACAAATGGATAAAACCGTTCTACCCTGTAATCCATAGGCATTCCCGCTTCTATCTACGATTTCAAAATCGCCCTCAATCTTTACTGAACCATTGTTGTTAATTGTAAGTTTTGTTGTAGCCATTTGCCTTTTATTTTAAGTAAAACTAGGTTAATGGATTGAAATTATTGAAAATCATTTCAATTTAGAACCATTCTGTACGATATTAAATACCAACTGCATTTCTTCTCTCTCTCATTAATGCCAAAATCCGATCTTTAAAACTTGCATCTGCAAACTTATTTTCAAGTTCAATACCTTTTGCAAATTCCATAAAATCATTAGGATGACTCTCTCGTTTTCCAGTCTTTACATTTACAGGAATAAAGCGAGTCCAGATTACTGCTTTTAATGCAGTCTGTTCTACATTGGTCATCTGCATTTCTACCAAAAGATATTGATCATTTGCCTTGATGAGCGAACTCCTGATGCTTACTTCTTCATTGTATTTGGCAGGCTTTAAATAATTTATCTCATGGCTACCTACCACCCAGCCTATTCCCTTTAAATAATAAGTAGCCAAATCCAATTGGTAATAACTCTTTAAATGATCTTCACGTGCATTCAAAAAATAATCTAGGTAACGGGCATTGTTTAAATGACCAAATAAATCGCAATCGCTAAAGCGAACGGTGTAAACAGACTGAGGTTCTTTGTTCATAATTAGTTATAGACCAATTGGTCTTTTTTAAACTTTAACAATTTTTAAAAGATGGTTAAGGTCAATTATTTTTTAAAATTTTTAATGTGTCGTTTAAGATAAGCAAGTAAATCGTTCAAGTATTTTGGCTCATTATTTAATCTACTCATCATCATTCCGCCTTCAATTACTGAAAAGATTAAATTGGCTTCGGCTTTTGCATTAACTTTCTTCCTGAACTCCCTTGTGGCAATGCCTCTATTAATGATAAATTCCAATGAGTTAAGCATTTTTGTTAAGGCTATAGCTGCTTTCTCCTTTAGCTCAGGAAAGTTAAAATCAGCATCAATTGCAGTATTTAATAAGGGACAACCCCCTTCTAAAACAGGATAAACACTATAATTATGGTAAAAATTAAAGATTGCTATCAATTTATCACTTGCCAAAACTTCTCTTCTAATTGTATTGGCCAATGCTGTGATCAAGCATTCATTTGCATACTCGAATGCCATTAATGCAATTTCTTCTTTACTGGTAAAATTACCATAAACACCGCCTTTAGCCAAGCCGGTAGCTTCCAAAATATCGTTCATAGAGGTTGCAGCAAACCCTTTTTTATTAAAAATAGGAGCTGCCTTCTCTATGATAAATTGTTTGGTTTGTGCTGATTTCGATAACATTAAGTAAATATAAACCATTCGGTCTAAAATAAAAAGTTATTTAACTAAATTAATATCCCATGGTATTAACTAATGGCTTTGCTTTAGCAGACAGATCGATCAAAAATCCATTCATTATTGCATAAATAGGGTTTTTCTCTTTAACCAATATAAAATTTGCTGGAGTAGCAAATGTTGGTTTAAAATGCATTTCGGCGTTAGTTAAATTTAATATCCGATTTCGTATGGGGCCAACTGGCGATGATTCATTCTTCCATTTCACAAACAGATAGCCTTTTTTAATCAGTTTAATCTCTTTGCTTGATGTTAGTTGTTCCCATTTTGCCTTAGTCATCATCTTAGTCCTGCCGTTTACAAGGCTCAAACCATGGGCATCAATTTCTTGATAGGCGAAACTGCTATCAAGATCTGCAATTTTTACAATTATACCCCTATAATTCATCATCATAAAATCAGAGCTTAAACTTTGGTTACGATTGATGCCCAAATTTACATTATCATTTTGTATAGTTACATTACGAATAATCAAGTCGTGTAAACTTCTATTATTGATGGGCAGTGCCCAGTAGGTTTTTGGTTCTTCATTCAGATATGATTGTGAAGTAATGGCATCTAAAGCAGTTAGCAAGCCGTAAAAATTAATTTTTCTAATAAATTGTTTATCTGGATCATCTTGGTAACCTCCCGATTCGATTAAAATAGTAGAAATACCCATGCCTTGAAACGTATCACCAAAGCAGGTAGAATCGTGCGTATCATTATACTTCGCCACTTGGGCAGGAATTTTAGTCTGCATGGCCCTATTTATGGATGTAATTAGCTGAACGGCTTTTGTACGTACCGCATTCAT
This sequence comes from Pedobacter sp., assembly GCA_014377775.1. GTDB lineage: Bacteria > Bacteroidota > Bacteroidia > Sphingobacteriales > Sphingobacteriaceae > Pedobacter. Next base: position 12,709 of record JACMOW010000094.1, read on the forward strand.
TTCTTTCAAGTGGTTGTAAGCAGGCGCTAAAAAAGAAATGGTTGCCGGATTTTTAGTGTTTTTTCCGGCAGCATATAAAGTACTTTGATCGTGTAGATTGAAGGCAAAATCGGGTTTTAGCTGCTTTCCTAAATTCATTAATGCTCTTGCTTCTGGCGTTGCTAAATTTTTTGCATCACGATTTAAATCGATGTTCATACTATTTCTACGAGTCCAAATTTGTGCTCCATCTGGATTTAGCATCGGCGCAAAATGCAATTCTAAGTTGTTAAGTATTTTACCTCTTAAAGCGTTAAATTGATCATTTGCTGACAAAAAATTAAATAAATCAAATAAAGCCATCGTGGCGGTAGCTTCATCGCCATGCATTTGCGACCAGAACAGCACCTTTGTTTTACCTTTACCTGCTGTTAAATGATGGATACTTCTTTTCTCGACCGATTCGCCTATAATTTCGTTTATTAACAAATTAGATTGAACATGTTTCTGCATTAAAGGCAGCAAATCGCTATGCTTAAATAATCGGCTCTTAATTGCTGGTTCTCGGTAGCGGTCGTAATTTTGCCAAATAAGTTCTATTTCTTTTAAACTTTGTTGGGCATAACCACCTAGCGAGGTAAATACCAAAAGAAAAATAAGTAGACACGTTTTACATTTCATGATTAAGCAATTTTTTGCACCACATAAGCGATCATATCTCTTCTAATAACAAAACCTATTTTTTGATAAAGTTTAACTGCAGCCACATTATCATTTCTAACATGCAGAAAGGGAATTTGTGCTTTATCTAAAATTCGTTTAATCTGTTCGCGCAATAGCTGATAAGCATATCCTTTACCCAAATGATCAGGATGGGTGCAAACTGCGCTAATCTCAATATAAGGCGTTGGATTAAATCGATGCCCAGCCATAGCTACTAATTTTTTTTCACTAAATACCCCAGTATAGTTACTCAAAGCAA
>JACMOW010000095.1 GCA_014377775.1 Pedobacter sp.
GGCTAACGGTGAATATCCTAACACTATTCGAATAGAACGAAGCGAAGACAAGTTTCTAATTTACCCCCATCAGTTTTATCCGTGGGACGGAGTAACAGGTCTTACTGGGCAAACCCTTAGTGCAACGTATGATGCGCAAAATGACAAATTATTAGTTTCATTAGGCACGATTACCAACGAACTGATATATAACAGTTCCGACAATACACTGATCAATGGGGCACGCAAACTTGTTCCTATAAACAAATAGTAATGAAACAAACACTCTTTTTAGTAATCGCCTTACTTTCTCTCACAACAGTTTGTTTTGGACAAAACAAACAATTTAAAAAAGGACAAATTGATGCTCAACTTGGTATCGGATTTATCAATACGCTTAGTGTAGGACTTTCACAAGCAGGGGTAAGTAGTGCAATAAAATCGAGTTTTGCCTTCCCACCACCAATGATAAGTGTTGATTACGGCGTGACGAATGAGGTAAGTTTCGGAGGCTATTTAAGCTACGCCTCTGCAAACTTCACATCGTTCGGCTCACTAATAGAAAATGACAAGATATTTTTTATCGGAGCGAGGGGGCTATACCATGTTGATCTTCATTCGAAACTTGATACGTATGGAGGTCTAGGGCTTGCATACGGCTCATTCACTGCAACCGAGCCCAATAACTCCATGAAATCCACAAGTGGAAAGTTGTACTATCAGTTACTGGTTGGAAGCAGATATAAAGTTACGCCAAATACAGGTGCGTTCTTAGAATTAGGCTACGGCATCACCGTCATAAATATCGGTTTAAATGTAACATTTTAATCATGAAAATAATTACACTCTTTCTCTTCGCTTTCTTATTAAGCACTACAGCATTCGCACAGAAACAACACTCAACAGACACAACCGCAATAAGAACAATATCAGCAGATGGCTCTCACTATATCGCATCTAATGGCACGGTGTATAAAAAGGGCGGTACAATACAAGTCGGAGCAGGCACCAACACTAATGGGCTTTTTAGGTATTGCTATATTATGTTAGGAAATCTAGTGATAAAAACAATGTTTATGCCTGCACACTATTCGGGTGAAATACTAGTCATTCAAGAGTTCAAACGAGAAACAATGGGCAACAAGCGAGTGTATGCGGTTGTAAAAAAACCAAACGGTAAAGTGGCGCTCTTCATAGAGGCAGGACTTGCATCGGGAGAGTTGAAATAATAAAAGCCCCCTCAATCAAGGGGCTTTGTGTTGTCCAGTACTTCATTCAATTTTATTGATACTTTTTTGTTGGGGTTAAATTCTCCTAATTCCCAAGACCGCACCGTTGAACCATGAACAGAAAGTAATACTCCAAAATGATGAGCAGTCAATCCGTGCCGATACCGATAGTCTTGTATTCTGCCACCAAGTGTCGAAGTATCAAACCGCCACCACTCATACTCCAAGAATTGAGCGATACGAGGGTAAGAGATAACGAGTGGTGAACTCTCATTGTTCTCCCAAAGAGAAATGCATTCATCTGTCACATCAAATAATGGCGAAATATCTTTTTGTAGGAGACCCAGTATTTTTCGTCTGTTCATAATATGCTCACCGATCGTTGTCGGGATGATCGGCTGATATACCCGTACGAGCTTTGAATGGGTCTTTTTCTGAAAAAATAATTGTCGACACAAACGTGCCCTTGTGGTTTTTATAACCATCCAGATCGGGAATGTACATGTGCACCGGGTATTGTTCAAAAATATTTGAGTAAAATTTCAGGCCCCTTGTTAGATCGAATCGACCTTCATGTAGAAGTTACTCCTGTAAGCTTTAACGCACTTTCCTCATCCCGCGAAGCGGAAAGAAGCAGTGAAATAAGAGCAAGGGTAATGAAAGCAAGGGCTTGGCAAGAAAAACGTTTTATGGAAGACAAACATCTGCATTTTAACGCACAGATGAGTCCGAATAGGGTTCGTCAAATTTGTGAAATTGACGATATGGGGCAAGCTTTGATTAAGCGGGCAATGGAAAAGTTAGGCTTATCTGCTCGTGCTTATGATCGAATTTTAAAAGTAGCACGTACCATTGCCGATTTGGCTGAGAGCGTGCGAATTAAACCAGAGCATTTGGCCGAGGCCATACATTATAGAAGTTTGGATCGGGATAGCTGGGCAGGATAATATGATAAATGATTGTAGCGTCTCTTTCTTTATTATCGTATAACGTATTATAACTATTTATACCAAAGCTACTTTATTTTGGGTTTAACTTTAAAAACCCTAATTTAGCGTTAATTATTTAAATACACATGAAATCAACCTTCAAAATATTCGCCTTATTATTCGTTATTCTTCTTAGTTCGTGCAAAAAGGAATTGCAAGAAAAGCAAAACAAAATCATTCTTTTAACTAAGCGATCTGGGTGGCTAACATTAAAAATAGAGGAAAAGTCAACAAATGACAGTTGGGTTGATGTTACAAGCACCGTTAATCCAATTAATATTGATAATTTACTAATTTTCGACCCTTGGTATGTCTGGGCAATAAATGAGGGTGCCTTAAAGCTTCCTGGCAACCCCCAGGTTCCTTTTTTCGGAACTTGGAGCTTTACAGATAAGGAAACTAAAATACAATTTAAAGAGGGTGATAAATTGGGGAACCTTGTAGAAGTTGTTGAATTAACAGAAACTTCATTACAAACTACCGTCACTTCGGGTGTATTAACTAGTCGTTATACCTATAAACACCCTTAAAAAATCTATTTTTCTTTAGTTAAAAATTTAGTAATTACTCTGCCAATCGAGTCTACTTCCTCATTTTCTTCAAGAATAGGAAGATCAGTTTTATAATCTACTCGAAGCCACTTTAAGTTCTTCTGACGCATTAATTGGATGTATTCAATGCCGTCTTTGAAGATGGTGTAAATACCATCTTCTTCTGGAATAACTTCATAAATACTGCCAGCACCCTTAAAGTAAAATGATTCTTCTTCCATTTTATGAATCTATTTCTTCGTCATCACCTAGCTCTGGTTCTTCTTTATAGTTTTCTATTTGCTTTCCTAATTCATTAACTTCATCATCGGGTTCAAATTGAGGTAACCCAGTTTCTTTATCAAACTTTATCCACTGAGATGCAGCATCTTTCTGAATCTGTAGATATTCTTTACCATCTTTAAACACGATATATGTATCGTTTCCCTCCGGAAAGATAGCATATTGGAGCGATCCGACTTCTAAATCAAATGGTTGTTGCATTTTTAAGTATCAAGTAGTTAGTATTAAGAAAGTATGTTTTAATGATACAAAGGTAACAAATGAACTAATCTTTCAACGCTTTCAATTCTTTTATGAAGGAAATAAATTTTGGGCTTGCATAATTTGCTGCACCTACGCCATTATAAGCAATTCTTCCTTTTTTATCAAATACCACGGTTGTAGGTAATGATCCACTATAGATTTCTTTTGGGAGGCTACTCGCAAAAGTGTAAATTGGCATCGTATATTTTTTCCGATCAAAGTAAGCTTGTGCCTTTGTAAAGTTGCTATCCGCATCAACGAGTAAAAAAATAACACTGTCCTCATCTTCAAATTGTTGATATAATTTATTCACAGAGGGCATTTCTGCTAAACATGGTGGGCACCAGGTAGCCCAAAAATTTACGAACACTACCTTACCTTTAAAATCACTCAAACTCACCATATTGTTCTTTGAGTCTTTAAACTTAATGGCTGATAAGTCTGCCTTGAGCGTATTTTTAGGCTTATCAATAGAAGGCTTAAATAAACCGATTTCCATTAATCCTTGCATTACTAAGGCCTTCGCCGATGGCACTAAAATAATAATTAGAAACAGGATGACAAAAAGGGCGTTCCCTATATTCTTCTTTGTTAGCATCTTCTTTATATGCATTTTTAACGACTTAAAATCCAACTCTCAACCTCACTCCTGTACCAATTAGTCTTAAATTATCTTGTGTAACCACTCTTATGGGAAGTTTTACAAAAGGCTCAATCGATAGGGCATGATTTTTATAGATTTTCTTTGTATAACCAAAAGAAAAATTATAAAAACCAATATAATTCACGGTTTCAATTGCTGTGGCTGAGGCACGTTCGGTGGTACGTTGATTAACGATATAAGCATTTGCAAATTGACCTTTCTGATCTTCTAAGGAGCTATTACTACTTATCCCTCCATTAGATCCAGCTGCTCCACCGCTACTAGAAGTTACATTCGATGGACTTTTAATTACCACTTCCTCCACAAAAGTGTTACTTCTATTTTGGTTAAGTACTGCGAAACCCGAAATTCCAAGATTGGCATATACATTTTTATTAATATGATACTTTAGTTCCAAAGGGATGTCTATGCCTGTTATCTCTTCATTTATCATTTCTAAACTTTTAGTATTACCTAATATGATGGAGGACCTTCCGATGTTTGTAGGCAAATTTTTGCTGGCATTCATCTTGTTATAAGCGATTCCAGAAGTTAAAGATAAACGATTAGAGAAATTATAGCTCATGCTCAAACCATAACCCATGTTTAGTTCTCTAGTATTTCCAAAAGACGGAGCTAAAATCAAGCCCATATCCCATTTCCTTTGCCTTTTATTCAAGGCCAATTTACCCTGTTTAACCTCATTCTTTTGTGTTTCTTCTACTAAAAAATCCAAAATATTTGGTTTACTTTTTTCTTCAACATTTGCAATAACCTGTTGGTTATCCGTCTTTTCGCTTGTAACTGCAGGTGTAATTGGAGTTGAAATAGATATATTATCCAAGTTTACTGCAGTTTGTGTAATTAATGGGGTTTTTTCTTTGACAAATATAACCTCATCTTGACTCTCTGTACTTGTTATTTTTGCGTTGAGGGCTTTACTTTTTGTATTTTCCGTTGCCAATGTTTGCGAATCAAAACCTTTAACCGCGTCATTTTTTGGAGTATTCTCCTTAACTACTTGTTCATTTTTTGGATTATTCGTTGTAAACCAAATGAGTGAAAAACAAATTGCTAAAATGGCTGCGGCACCACTTATCCTGGACAACCAAAAGATTGGACGTTTTTTATGTTGCTGTTGCGCATTAAATTTTTCCCACGCCCCTATTTGGTATAACTCCTGGTGATTTTTAAGGCTTTGCTTAATGTGAGCAATTAGCTCGCCATCATTTTTGCGCTTGTGTTCAGTAGGTTGCATAATTATTTACTAATGTTTTAGAGTAAAGCATTCTCAATTTGTTTTTCGCTCGTGTTAAATATACCCTGCTAGAACTTTCTTGGATATTTAGTGATTTTGCGATCTCATCATGAGAAAATCCTTCAATCTCGTATAAATTAAAAATCAATTTTTGTATTTCTGGTAAAGCATCAAGTAGTTTAAGAATGTCTTTCACATTTAATGCTGCTATTATATTTATTTCTGTTAACGGTTCTTGTTCTTCAACTATTTCTTCAATGGATATTAAATTTCGTTTGGTCCGTAAAAAATCTATTGCGGTACGTGAAGTAATTTTCGAAATCCATGCTTTAAATGCTTTTTGATGTTCTTCTTTGTTTTTTGGAAAATTAAATTGGTTAATAGCATTAAATATTTTTATAAAAGCGTCATTTACAAGCTCTTCTGCATCATCTCTATCATTTACATAACGCAGAACAACAGCCATTAAATAGCCATAAAATGATTTGTATATCATTTCTTTGCTCTTGTTATGGTTATGTAGGCAGCCTACAATCGTCTCCTCAAAGTTGAGCATTCGTACTGTTATGCCTTTTGGTTCTTTACAATCATATAAAATGATTTCGGTTCGGTTAAAAAAATAAAAAAGCCAAGAGCCCAAGCTCATGGCTTTTGGCAATCCTATTTGTGTGCGTAAATAGCAGCGCCTAATTTTGTATCATCAATAGCGGCTTTAAGTCCTTTAACATAAATGGTATAAATTTTCTCTTCTTCAATTTTTATATCAGATAAACTAGCAATTAAGTTTCCTGTTCGATGCTCCCTTACTTCAAAATTAACTTTATCGCCAATGTCTACCAATATGGCGTTTGAATAATTTGTAAAAGCTATATTCGTAATTAAAGCCGTATTTCCTTCAATTGCTAAGGTAAGCGGTTCAGAGTCGGGACTTAAATTAGCAAACCGTACGGAAGCTTTACCTTTAGTTGGTTTCGTTAAATTGTCTGGTAAAAGCATTAACTTAATATCTGCAAATCTATCAATGATAAAAAGTGTATAACCAAATTGTGGTTCCAATATAAAAAGTTCTGATTTTAGCGGAACACCCGAATCTTTTCGGGTAATCGTAACTTTTCTGCTGCCAGAATAAGCCGTTAAATAATCAATTTTCCCTCCAAAAGTAAAAACTGCACCAGTATTTGTCACTTTGGTATTGTCTACGTAAACATCTAGATTTTCGAGACTTGGTGAGGCGTTAACAATACTTAGTCCAGAAACATCAATAAGTGGAACAACCTCTTTCTTTGCACAAGAAGTTATGAATAGGAATAGAATGAAAACGACAACAATATTGGTGTAATTTATTGATGGTTTCATGATTAATTTTCAGGTATAAATAAAAAAATTGGCCAATGTCAATTAACACATCTACTGAATACGAGGTAAATAGCAAAAACGCTACAGTAAACTCAAAAATAATAATAAAAATAGTGTTTTTTCAATGGTTGATTGTTTCGTTTTACAAACTTAATCTTTAGTTTTTAAGAACGACTATCCTTTTTTTAATTTAATTACTGTAATTTCAGGCCAGATGCCAACCCTTCCAGAAAAACCGATAAAGCCGAAGCCACGGTTTATATTTAAAAAGCGATTGTTCTGTTCTTTAATCCCCGCCCAGTGTGGGTATCTATATTTAACAGGACTCCATTTAATGCCGAAGGCTTCGATACCAAATTGCATGCCATGAGTATGGCCTGATAGGGTTAAATTAATTGTGGAGGGATGATTTTTTACTTGTGCTTCCCAATGTGATGGATCGTGAGAAAGCAAAATTTTAAAATCATTAGCATTTGTACCTTTCAGCGCTTTCTCTAAATCCCCGCGTTCCCCAAAACCCAATCCCCAATTTTCTATCCCCGCCAAAACGATTTGCGCTCCACCTTTTTCTAAAGTAACATGTTCATCTAACATTAATCGAAAACCAAGCGCTTCATGATATTTCTTCAATTGCTGCAAATTTTCTTTTTTAATTAAGTCATTTGGCCAATTTACATAATCACCATAATCGTGGTTACCTAAAATAGAAAACTGCCCAAATTGCGCCTTAATTTGAGAAAAGTGCGCAATCCAAGGCTTAATCTCCTCGGCTTTATTATTCACCAGATCACCAGTAAATACAAATAAATCGGAATCTTGTTCCTTTATTAAATCTATCCCTTTCTGAACTGCCTTTGCGTCGGTGAAACTACCTGCATGTACATCCGAAATTTGGGTAATGGTAAATCCATTAAAGGCCGAAGGCAAATCTTTAAAATATAATGTATGACTAATTACCCTATAGGCATATTTGCCTCTTAAAATCCCGTAAAGGAATAGTAAAACCGAGCTAAAAAATACGGCAATCGCAAAACCAATCCAATACGGATTTCGCACAGGCGATAAAAAATCTTGCTTAGAAATTAAATTGAAAACACCATAAACTCCTCTATACGCATCACCCACAAATAATAATAGCGCAAATAGTAGTTCGCTTACAAAAAGCACCAAAAAGAAATGTGTTGATAGCTTAAAAAACCGACCCATTCCCCTTGTACGCATTCCCTGAATTGCGAAAAGCAATGCAGCTAAACTAAGCGTAATTATCGCCCAAAAGATTATTTGAGTGTAAGTTTGGGGGGATACTGTTTGCAAACCTGATAAGGTATACCAGCTTAATAATAAGAATAATGCCCCGAATATGCTTATGGGGAGTAGTTGCAGTCTTTTTTTCATGAAAATTTATTAACACCTCGCAGGTTGTTTTTTCGAACCTGCGAGGTGTTGAGTTAAATCAACTCTACACTTCTACTTACAAAGGCAGTTAATTCGGCTCCGGTTAGCATCCCCTGCGAAAGTAAAGCTAAATCTACGGCTTGCTTAGCAAATTTACTTTGTTCTTCTTCGTTAGTCGATTGCAAAATTTTGCTCACCAGTTTATGGTTTCCATTAATGGCTACTTTATAACTATCTGGCATGTTACCATAAAAGCTCATTCCACCACCCATTTTTGCCATATCTTTCATGCGGCGCATAAACTCGTCCATGGTTACCGTTACCGGCGAGTCGTCAGGACTTAGCCCTACTACCTCTACACTAAAGTTGGGTTTAACAATGGCTTTCTCAAAAATAGATTTTACTGCGGCCGACTGTTCTTCGCTCAAAACCGACTCAAGTATTTCATCTTTTTCAATCAATTGATTTGCTACACTTGCGTCCACACGTTTCAACTGTGTTTTTTCTAGCTTTTGCTCCAAACTGCTCACAAAATGGCTATCAATAGGCGTGTTCATTACCAATACATCGTATCCCTTTTTCTCGGCCGATTGGATAAATCCATCTTGCTTATCGGGGTCGGTGGTGTATAAATAAACAACATTACCGTTTTTATCAGTTTGAATAGCAGCAACTTTTTCTCTATATTCTTCAAAAGTAAAATTCTCGCCTTTGGTATTGGTTAACAAAGCAAATTCTTTTCCCTTATCGTAAAATTTCTCTTCACTGATCATCCCATATTTTACAAACAAACCAATGTTGCTCCATTTCTCTTCATAACCCTTACGGTCTTTTTGATAAAGCTCTCCCAATTTATCGGCCACTTTTTTGGTGATGTAGCTATTGATTTTTTTTACATTACTATCGGCTTGTAAAAAGCTTCTAGAAACGTTTAATGGAATATCCGGAGAGTCAATTACACCATGCAATAACATCAAAAACTCAGGCACAATATCTTTTACCTCATCGGTAATAAATACTTGGCGGCTAAATAATTTGATTTTATTACGTTGCATGTCAAAATCATCCTTAACCTTAGGGAAATAAAGCACACCTGTTAAGTTAAATGGATAGTCAACATTTAAATGGATCCAAAATAAAGGATCTTCCGAAAAAGGATATAGTTGCTTATAAAAGTCTAAATAATTGTCATCTGACAAATCAGCAGGTGCCTTCGTCCAAATTGGATGCGTAGTGTTGATGATATTTGCAACTTCAATCGATTTATATTTTGGTTTTCCTTCTTCATCTTCTCCGTCTTCTTCTTGTTCATTTTTTGTTCCGAATTGGATAGGTACAGGCAAAAATTTAGCGTACTTATCTAAGATTTGCTGTAATTTTTGTTCGCTTAAAAATTCTGCCGATTCGGCATTAATATGTAAAATGATACGGGTACCTCGAGTTGTTTTATCGCCATCAGAAATTTCGAATGACGTGCTTCCATCACAAGTCCATTTGGCTGCTAAAGCGCCATCTTGGTACGATAAAGTTTGAATTTCCACTAAATCGGCCACCATAAAGGCAGAATAAAAACCTAATCCAAACTTACCAATGATCTCGTTTGCGTCTTTAGCGTCTTTAAACTTCTCTACAAATTCACTCGCACCAGAAAATGCAACCTGATTAATATATTTTTTAATTTCATCGGCTGTCATTCCCAAACCATTATCGCTAATGGTAATTGTTTTTGCTGCCTCATCTAAACTCACCTCTACCAAAGGCGCACCAAGCTCGCCGTTATATTGCCCTAATGCTGCTAAACGTTTAATTTTTTGAACAGCATCTACTGCATTAGAAACCAATTCCCTTAAAAAGATCTCATTATCCGAATACAGGAATTTTTTAATGATTGGAAAAATGTTTTCTGTGTGTATAGAAATACTTCCTTTTTCTGTTGTCATAATTGATGTATAATTTTTTGATTACATCTATACTTATCAAGCGCTGTTCCAAAACCAATAACAAGTCAAAATGACATGGCGGTAAAAATTTATTGATATAGCCAGATCTGTTTCCTAAATTGCATCAACCCTAAATCAAATTCTGATGAAACGATCTACAGTTTACCTCTTATCATTAAGTGTAATTATGTCTTGTAAAAACCCAAAAGAGAAAACGATAGTTTATGCTTGGCCTAGTGCTAAAGCTCCGATTGCTACAATAACGCCTTACAAAAGAATTATTCATGGCGATACCGTTATTGATAATTATTATTGGATGATTGATTATTTTAAAAAAGGTCCCGATAGTGGAAAAGTGGTTAATTATTTAAAAGCTGAAAATACCTATCTCAATACCATGATGAAAGGAACAGACGAGCTTCAGGCAAATTTATTTAAGGAGATGAAGGGGCGGATTAAGGAAAAGGACGAGTCAGTGCCTGTTTTCAAAAATGGTTATTTCTACTACACCAGAACTGAAGATGGGCAACAGTATTTTAAATATTGCCGCAAAAGGGGAAGTTTAAAGGCCAAAGAAGAAATACTATTAGACGTGGATGTATTGGCGAAAGGGAACGCCTATTATAATGCTACTGGCTTTAGCATAAGCCCTGACAATAAATTGTTGGCCTTTGGCGTAGATAAAGTTTCTCGTCGCCAATACACCATTAACATTAAGAATTTGGAAACTGGGGAAATTTATAATGATGCCATTCCTAATACAGAAGGTGGCGCTGTTTGGGCTAATGACAATAAAACGATGTTTTATACCTCAAAAAATCCCGTTACCCTATTAAGTGAAAAAATTAAAAAGCATAAACTCGGTACAGACACAAAAGCTGATGTTGTGGTTTATGAAGAAAGGGACAACACGAATTATATTGGGGTAGAAAGGTCGAAAAATGGGAAATATATTTTCATCGGCTCGCAAGGTACCTTGAGCTCAGCTTATAGTGTAATTGATGCAGGCACTCCTGAGGCGGATTTTAAGGTTTTTACCACACGGTCAAAAGAGGTGTTGTATGATGTGATCCCTGTGGATGGGAAATTTTTAATTCGAACCAATTGGAATGCTAAGAATTTTCGTTTAATGGAATGCCCATTAGATAAAACGGGGAAGGAGAATTGGAAAGAGGTTATTCCTAACCGCAGTGATATTCTTCTAGAAAGTGTTGAAGCATTTAAAAGTTATGTTGTTTTATCGGAACGTAAAAATGGTTTGCCAGAATTGCGTGTTTTGAAAAAGGACGGTAGCGATTTTTATATCAAATTTGAGGAAGCCGCATACAATGCTTTAGTGGGTGCAAATCCAGAATATGACAGCGAGAACCTGCGTTACACCTACACCTCATTAACAACCCCAGGAACAGTATATGAATACAATTTAGAAACAAAGGAGCAAATACAATTGAAACAGCAAGCGGTTGTTGGTGGGTATGATCCAAAAAATTATGTAACCGAACGTATTTTTGCAACAGCCAAAGACGGAACAAAAATCCCAATTGCCTTGGTATATAAAAAGGGTTTTGAGAAAAATGGAAACGCACCCTTGTTGTTATATGGATATGGTTCTTATGGCGCAAGCTCAGATGTGAATTTTTCTTCACCGCGTTTAAGCTTATTAAATAGGGGTTTTGTTTTTGCGATCGCTAATATACGTGGCGGACAAGAAATGGGAAGGCAATGGTACGAAGATGGGAAGTTGATGAAAAAGAAAAATACGTTTACCGATTTTATAGCGTGTGGAGAATACTTAATAGCGCAGAAATATACCTCAAATAAACATTTATACGGACATGGCGGAAGCGCTGGAGGCTTGCTGATGGGTGCTGTAGTGAACTTAGCGCCTGAGTTATGGAATGGCGTAATTGCCGACGTGCCTTTTGTGGATGTGATAAATACCATGTTAGACGAAAGTATTCCGCTTACTACAAATGAATTTGATGAATGGGGTAATCCTAAACAAAAAGTAGCTTATGATTATATGAAAAGCTACTCTCCTTACGAAAACATAGAGAAGAAGGCTTATCCAAACATGCTGGTTACAACAGGTTTACATGATAGTCAGGTTCAATATTTTGAACCTGCGAAATGGGTTGCAAAACTTAGGGCAACTAAAACCGATAAAAATGTTCTCTTACTTAAAACGAATATGGAATTTGGCCATGGTGGTGCATCTGGCCGCTTCGATTACCTGAAAGACGTTTCGTTGCGATGGGCATTTCTGTTTGCATTGGAAGGGATAGAAAAATAAATATCCATGAAAATTATATCTTTGCGCCTTAATGGAATATAACGTTCATACTTTACCTAACGGCATTCGTATTTTGCATGTACCCTCAGCATCTGCTATTGCTCATGCTTGTATTTTAATTCATAGTGGTTCAAGAGATGAAGAGGATGCACAAATGGGGCTAGCCCATTTTATAGAGCACCTTATTTTTAAGCGAACCGAGAAGCGCAGTACCAATCAGATTTTGAATCGTTTGGAAAGTGTGGGTGCCGATTTAAATGCCTACACCACCAAGGAATATACCTGTATTCACGCTTCATTTTTGGAACCTTATGTAGATCGGACACTCGAATTGTTTAACGATATTGTTTTTCATTCCGTATTCCCTATTGAAGAGTTGGATAAAGAAAAGGGAGTAATATTAGATGAAATTACTTCGTATTTAGACCAACCTGAAGAAGCCATTAATGACGATTTTGAGGATATGCTTTTTGCAAATCATTCCCTTGGAAGAAATATTTTAGGCACGCCTAAAACGGTAATGGCCCTCGATCAAAAGGACATCAAGCAATTTATTAAAAATAATTACCGAACCGATCAGATTATTGTGGCTGTTTTGGGGAATTACGCATTAACTAAATTAATCAAAATCGGAGAAAAGTATTTTAGTGATGTACCTGAAAATCTTTCTACCTCAAAAAGAATTGCTCCGGTTAAAAGTTTGCCACAGCAGATTAGGGTTAATAAACAGATTATGCAAGCGCATAGCATGCTAGGCACGCAAACCTATTCATTGCACCATCCATATAAAGCGGGATTATTACTGCTTAATAATATACTTGGAGGAAACGGGATGAGTTCTATACTTAACTTGCAAATCCGCGAAAAATACGGTATTGCCTATACGATCGAGTCGAATTATAGTCCGTTAAGCGATACTGGCATTTTTGCACTCTATTTCGGAACCGATAAAGAGAAGGTAGATCGAGCCACTGCGCTAATCTTTAAAGAGTTCAAAAAAATTCGGTCCACCAGAATGAGCGAGTTACAACTTCAAAAGGCTAAAAAAAAATTCATTGGGCAGATTGCGTTAGGCGAAGAAAATAGGATTGGGTTAATTATCTCAATGGCAAAAAGTTTAATTGATTACCAAAAAATCGACGATTTAGAAACCGTATTTAATAAAATTCGTGCGGTGAGTGTGGAGGATATGGATGCTATTGCCAATGAGGTTTTGGACGAGAAAAACTTAAGTTCATTAACTTTCCATCCAACAGAATTATAACCCTCGTTGGCCTATTTCCCATTCTCTATTTTCTATTTATTAATAATTTGTACTTTTGTAACATGAAGCTCCCAATTGTAGCCTATGGCGACCCTGTTTTAAAGAAGGTTTGTGTTGAGATTGAATCAACATATCCCGATTTGCAACAACTCATTAGCAATATGTTCGAAACGATGAACAATGCCAGCGGGGTTGGTTTGGCTGCACCTCAAGTTGGTTTGCCTATCCGTTTATTTATCGTCGATACCAAAGCCGATGAGGACGAAGAAGTGTTTAAAAAAGTATTTATCAACGCTCAAATTTTAGAAGAAACTGGGGAGCCTTGGGCATTTAATGAAGGTTGTTTAAGCATTCCCGAAGTTAGAGAAGACGTAATGCGTAAGCCCAATATCTTAATCCGTTATTACGATGAAAACTGGAAACTTCATAAGAAAAAGGTAGATGGATTTGCAGCAAGAGTAATTCAGCATGAATATGACCACATTGAGGGAAAATTATTTACTGATAAGTTAAGTTTATTACGCAAGCAACTACTTAAGTCAAAATTAGATGCTATTTCGAAAGGGAACGTGCAAACCGATTACAAAATGCGTTTCCCTAAGCAAAATAAGAAAAGGTAATTACTTATCTGCTTCTCGGCTTTTATCGCCATTAAAAATTTGTTGCATCAATCTACCCCATGCAAATGGATTTAGTAACGGATTAGTTTGACGCATATTCACATTCATCATACGATCAAAATTATAGCGGTAATTGCTGTTACTAACCTCTGATGAATTACGCGGCAGAGATAAAATCATGCCTTGAATACTTCTAGGGGAAAGATTTTTTTTTGCAATGGCCATGTCATCATCAGCCACTTTCATGGATAAAAAGTCTTTATTAAACTCTTCAATGGTTGCCCAAGGGTAAATTCTTACTGCCTTAAGGTAAACCGTTTCAGATTTCATCCTAACCATTTCGGTATATTTATAATCTGCAACTTCATTTGGTAAAACCAATACTTTGTTGGTAAACCCTACTGCGCTAAAAAGAAGTGAGTCGCCAGGATTAACGATAATAGAGAAGTAGCCCTGATAATTTGCTGCGTATTTTTGGCCCTTATTACTCAAATTGGTTATGGTAACGTAGGGCACAATCGAATTGCTGTCAGTATCGGTAATAATTCCCGAAAACTGCACCAATTTGCCGCTTCTTTTTACGTCTTGCGCAAAAACTGTAGAGGCAAAAAATAGCAATATGAGGATTAAAAGATACTTCATCTTACAAAAATAGCAGTAAATGCCTAATGTATTCGTTAAATTGTGTTAAAAAAACCTATTCTTGCTCTGCTAAATCAACAGCTACGACCCCATTTATTTCAGGTACAGATTTCATAATGGCCTGTTCTATTCCTGCTTTCATGGTCATAAAACTCATTTTACAAGAGCCACAGCTACCTAATAATCTTAATTTAACAATGTGCTCTGGTGTAATCTCCTCTATCGCAACATTTCCACCATCCGCTATTAAATACGGTCTTATGGTTTCTAATGCTTGCTCCACTCGTTCTGTTAAATTCATTTAATTTAAATTAAAGTATAAAAATAGTAAATTTTTAGCAATTCGCTCACTGTATGTTGTTTATTGAGATTTGTTGGGCAATTTTACCTGCAATATCATTAAATGACGCACTTAAAACACTATTAGTGTCCATTGCTATGGGCATACCCTGATCACCTGCCTCGGTGATGGCTTGGATTAAGGGTATTTCACCTAAAAAAGGCACTCCATATTTCTCTGCCAATTGCTTGCCCCCATTTTTCCCAAAAATATAATACTTGTTTTCGGGTAATTCTGCAGGTGTAAAATAAGACATGTTCTCGATCACACCTAAAATAGGGATGTTGATTCCAGGCATTCTGAACATATTTAATCCTTTTTTCGTGTCGGCCAAGGCTACTTGTTGCGGTGTAGTTACAATTACTGCTCCTGCAATTGGGAAACTTTGGCTAATGGTGATGTGAATATCGCCAGTTCCTGGAGGTAAATCTACAATTAAGTAATCCAATTCGCCCCAATCTGCATCATTAAATAACTGCTTTATCCCATTTCAGGCCATTGGTCCACGCCATGGGACCTCTTGCTCTGGATCGGCAAAAAAACCTAATGAAAGCAGTTTTATGCCATATTTTTCAATAGGAAGAATTAAAGTTTTTCCATCTTCCGTTTCTTTGGCACTCGGTTTTGCGCCAATTAAACCAAACATAATTGGAACAGAAGGTCCATAAATGTCAGCGTCAATTAACCCTACTTTTGCACCACTAGCCGCTAAGGTTACCGCTAAATTACTGGCCACGGTTGATTTGCCTACCCCTCCTTTACCTGAAGAAATTAAAATGATATTTTTAATCGCATTTAACTGCGTAGTATCATTCGGTTTTGTTACCCTCGATGTGATGTTGATGCTAACTACAGCATCAGCAGCAACAAAATGCTTAATGGCATTTGTGCAGGCATTCTTCAGCATTTCCTTCATCGGACAAGCGGGTGTAGTTAGCTCTAAGGTAAATGCAATGTGATGGTTTTCGATCCTAACATCCTTAATCATGTTTAACGTAACCAGGTCTTTCTTCAAATCTGGGTCTTCTACATTGCTTAAAGCGGCTAAAACCTGCTCTTTGTTAATTATCATTTCTCAAAATTAACAAAACATAACTAGAATAGATTTTCTATCGCTCTTTTTATTGTAATTTTAACACGAACTGAGACGAAACAAACATTACAATTACTAACCTCGTCGAATTCCGTGTGGTAGATGAAAAACAATTAATATCTTCACACGAAATAAACATTTGTGCGCAGCGTTTGTTTAAGCAGTAATCTCTAAATTCGTTTATGCAGTTACCAAAAATAAATATCCCAAAGAAGTATTATAAGATTGGCGCTTGGGCTTTGGGTGTTTTTCTATTGTTATTTATTTCTTTAGGAGCTATTGCATACAGTAAGCGGGAAGCCCTACTAAAAGGCATGATAGCAAAAACAATTGCGAAGGCTAAAAGGGAGTATGCACTAAATGTTAGCATTGGTAGGGCTGGTTTTAGCGGGTTGAGTACCGTGAGTATGGAAAACATCTCGGTGGTTCCAAAAGATAGAGATACGTTAACCTCTATTCATGATTTAACGGTAGGGATAAAGATATTACCATTACTTTTTGGCCACATTAAGCTTTCTGAAATTAAATTGAATGATGGGAAATTAAATATCGTGGTTAGAGATACACTAACGAACCTCGATTTTATCCTAAAAAGAAAACGTAAGGATACCACCATCACTAAAAATAAAATAGATTTAAGCGAGTTGGCTAGTAACTTTTTAAATGAAGTGCTCTATAAAATTCCGGATAATATGGAGGTTAAGGATTTCATGATGCAGTTTAACGATAACGATACCGCTTCGTTAAAGTTTTTAACAAAAACGGCAACTATTGATAACGGAAACTTGCAATCGACCCTACTAGTAAATGATACAGTAGCCACTTGGCATTTAAATGGAAAGTTGAAACCTGGTCGAAAACAATTGGAGTTGAGCCTTTTTGCTGCTAATCATAAAAAAGTTGAACTGCCATTGTACCTTCAGCGTAAGCTACATACCAAGCTAAGTTTTGATACAGTTAGAACTGAAATGAAAGATGCAGAATATAGTGGTGACGATTTCAAAATTTCTGGCTCATGGTCGGTTAAAAATTTAATGATCAATCAGGCTAGAATTGCCACTACCGATATTTTGGTAACCAATGCGAAAATTGATGCCGATTTATTAATTGGGCCAAATTATCTTTGTTTGGATAGTACTTCGAGTATCTTTTTAAAGAATGCCGTTGTGCACCCTTATGTAAAGTACACCTTATCGCCAAATAAAATATACGAACTTAAGTTAAATGCAGAAGAACAAAACGCCCAAGACCTATTAGAGGCTTTCCCTCAGGGATTATTCGAGTCATTAGATGGAATGCAAGTAAGCGGAAAATTTAAGTACAATCTTGATTTTTATTTAAATACCTCGATTCCCGACAGTGTAAAATTTCAATCCAATTTAACACCGAGTAATTTCAAGATCTTAAAATGGGGTAAAACCGACTTACAGAAAATTAACCGTGACTTTATATACACTCCTTATGAATACGGTAAGCCCATGCGTAATATTTTAATCGGCCAATCGAACCCTAATTTTACCCGATTGGAAGATATTTCATTTAACTTCAGAAATGCATTACTAACTTCCGAAGACCCTTCCTTTTTTAGACACCATGGTTTTGTAGAAGAGTCGTTCAGAAAATCGATTGCCGTTAATTTTAAAGAAAAACGCTTTAAGCGAGGTGGAAGTACGATTTCTATGCAGCTGGTAAAAAATATTTTCTTAAGCAGAAATAAAACCATTTCCCGTAAGGCGGAAGAGATTTTAATTGTTTGGATGATTGAAAACAACCGCTTAGTAAGTAAGAAACGGATGCTAGAGGTATATTTCAACATTATCGAAATGGGACCAAATGTGTATGGAATTGGAGAAGCTGCGCGACATTATTTTGGCAAACAGCCATTTGAATTAAGTATCGGAGAAGGGATTTTCTTGGCCAATATTGTACCCAAACCAAAAGCGGCGATGTACAAATTTATGAATGATGGGGGCTTAAAAACTTACCTTTTGCCATATTTTAATTTTATGGGCAACACCATGGCGAGAAGGGGACTAACC
>JACMOW010000096.1 GCA_014377775.1 Pedobacter sp.
GCGAGCCGCTGGAATGCCAGAGGGCGATAGCATTTTAGGGAATAAAGAAACCGGACTAAAAGTTATTGTGGAAAAAGGAGTGGCTAAAATGGCAGATAGATCATCTTTCGCTGGTAGCGTTGCCACAACGGATAGATTGGTTAGAACCATGGTTCAAATGGCAGATATTCCTTTAATTGACGCAGTAAGAATGATTTCAAAAACACCTGCTACCATTATGGGCATTGAAAAAACCAAAGGCACATTAACAGAAGGTAAAGATGCCGACGTATTGATTTTTGACGAGAACATTAATATCAAAATTACTATGGTTAACGGAAATATAGTTTATAAATCATCAGATTTCGCATTATAAAAAAGCATTTAAATGATACAATTCATAAAAGACAAGTTAACAGTAAAAATTTTTGAAACCAGAGGTTTGATGGGTGAAGCGGTTGCTGCTGCTGTTGCCGAGCGCATCAAAAAATTATTGAGAGGGCAGCCATTTGTAAACATTATTTTTGGTGCAGCACCTTCTCAAAATGATTTTTTCGCTGCTCTTCTTAAAAAGGATATCGACTGGTCTCGGTTAAATGCATTTCACATGGATGAATATGTAAACCTAGCAGAAGATGCCCCGCAAGGCTTTGGTAACTTCTTGAAAAAATACTTGTTTGATTTAGCGCCATTCCATTCCGTAAACTACATTAACGGTAACGCAACTGATTACGAAGCGGAGTGTTTAAGATATGCTGATCTGTTAAAAGATTTAGAAACAGATATTGTTTGCCTTGGAATTGGGGAAAACACGCATTTAGCTTTTAATGATCCGCATGTGGCTAATATTAAAGATCCGTTTTCAGTTAAACGTGTTGATTTAGACCAACAATGCCGTACCCAACAAGTTAATGATGGTTGTTTTGAAACTATTGACCAAGTGCCAACGCATGCACTTACGCTTACTTTGCCAGCTTTATTAAAAGCACCTTATGCCTTTTGTACGGTACCAACAGAAAAAAAAGCTAACGCGGTATTCCAAACACTAAACGAAGAAATTAGCGATAATTTCCCTTCAACATTACTAAGAAACCACCCAGATGCGGTGCTCTTTTTAGACGATCAAAGCAGTGTGCAAATCAGTTTTTAGATTCAAAAAAAACCAAAAACTAGCAATTCATTAATTGTTTTCCAATTAAAATATTAAAAATGAAATGTGAATTAACGAAAGAACAGATTCAATTTTACCAAGAAAATGGTTTCATTGTAATCGAAGATTTTCTGTCGACAGAAGAGTTGGGGAAATGGCGTGAAGCCGTTACAGAGGCTGTTACAGAAAGAAAAGGATTAAAAATGCCAGGAAAAGATGCAGTAATGGGCATGGATGACGGTATTAATAAAGATGCAGAATATTTTTCTAAAGTGTTTGATCAACTCCTTAATCTTTGGCAAACCAATGATAAGGTGAAAGAGATTATGTTGGATGAAAGAATTGGTAAAATGGCCGCCCAACTTTCTGGTGCGGATGGCATTAGAATTTGGCATGACCAAGCTTTATTTAAAAAACCATGGGCAAATCCAACTTCTTGGCATTTAGATACGCCTTTTTGGTCATTCTCTGATAGAAGAGCTTTATCTATTTGGGTAGCTTTAGACGATGCAACATTAGAAAATGGATGTTTATACTTTATTCCCGCTTCATTTAAAGAAACCACTTACGAGAATAAGGGAATAGGAAAAAACATGGATGGCATTTTTGAAGCCTACCCACAATTTGCACAAGTAAGATCTGTTTCTGCAAGTATGAAAGCCGGAAGTTGCTCTTTCCATAATGGTTTAACCATACATGGTGCAGGCGCAAACATGAGCAGTGGAAATAGAAGAGCCATGACTTGTGCTTATATGCCAGATGGAAATACCTTTAACGGCGAACCTAATATTTTACCAGATGCTTATTTAAAAACGATTAAAGTGGGTGATTTGCTGAACAATGATCAGCAAAACCCATTGATTTATAAAGCTTAATAAATGAATTCATCAATCAAATTTTTATGTCCGCGTTGGGGCTCAGAAAATATTCCTTGGGATATTTTTTTGAAGCAGGTTAAAGATGCTAGCTATTCAGGTATCGAGTGGTTTCCCTTTGGCGAGCCAAGAGACGATGAGCGAGTTTTAGAATTGTTAACTTTTTACGACTTAGATTTTGCCATTGTTATGGCAGTAATTGAACCCTATAGTAATTCAGAAACTTACTTTAAAAAGCTTGAAGATGATTTGAAGGAACTGATGCAAATCAGAAACGAACATAAAAAGCCATTGTTTTTTAGCGCTCAAACAGGTCGAGAATTTTTTGATGAACAACAAATTGAACATTGCTTAACCATTTGCAATCAAATGGAAGAAAAGTATCAAACGCCCATTTATCAAGAAACACATCGAAATAAATGGTCTTATGCAGCACATGCGGTTGCTCCAATCTTAGCTAAAAATCCAGATCTAAAACTAACTTTTGATGTTTCACACTGGTTTTGTGTTTCAGAAAGCTTGTTAGAAGATCAACAAAATGTAGTGCAAAGTGCTATCAAACATGCTAAACATATTCATGCAAGGGTAGGCAGTACTCAGGCCTCTCAAGTTTGGGATCCGGCATTTCCAGAATATGAGGACTTATTAAACGCTCATCTTCAAATTTGGGATAAATGGGTAGCTCAAATGAGATTTAATCAAACGCCAATTACCATCACTCCTGAATTTGGTCCAACTCCATATTTAGTAAAAGGGAATAGAACAACTTCTTTAAGAGATGAACAATGGCGAATTAATTTATGGATGAAGGATTTTTTACAAAATCGTTACGCCTAAAATAGAAATTATGAAAAGAAAATCTTTCTTACAGCAAAGCGCAATTTTTTCAGCGGGAAGCTTATTAATGTTAAATGGTAATGTTTTTTCTAAAACAATTGCCAATACACTAATGGAAGTTTCTAAGGATGATTTATATCGATTATTTAAAAATCCGACTGCTAATTATCGCCCTTTTGTAAGGTGGTGGTGGAATGGCAATAAAATAGAAAAATCTGAATTAACCCGAGAGCTTAAAATTTTAAAAGATGCCGGAATTGGTGGTGTAGAAATTAATCCTATCTCGTTTCCATCTAACACAGATGATATGGGTATTCCTTCCGTGGAATGGCTAAGCGACGAATGGATTGATCTTTTAAAATTTGCTTTAGAGGAAGCTAAAAGATTAGATATGACCTGCGATTTATTAGCAGGTACAGGTTTTCCTTTTGGTGCCGAGTTTTTAGAAGGCGAAGAGCGAGCGCAAGTTGTAGTTACCGCCGTAAAAAAATTAGAAGGGCCAATTAAAACTGAGATTTCTGTTTTCGATATTTTTAAAGAAGCAGATCCGGCAACATTAAGTCCTTATAGCGGACGCAAAATGGAGCTTCTCGAGTTAAAATTGGTTCCAGATCCTTTAATCAACATGGATCAAATCATCAACATCAAAAGTAAAGTAATTGATGATGTTTTAAAAATCGACTTACCAAAAGGAAAGTTTGGCGTTTATGCATTGGTTAAAATAGATGGTTTTATGAAGGTGATTCAAGGCGCTCCAGGTGGCAGAGGTCCAGTTCTTAATCATTATAATGAAGCTGCAGTCAATAAATATCTAAACCGTATTACTGATTCCATTCAGGGTAGAATTGGCCCATTAGCTCCGTCTGTAAGATCTTTTTTTATAGATAGTTTAGAGATGGAAGGCGCAAATTGGAACAGCGATATGATGGCTGAATTTCAAAAGCGAAGGGGTTATGATTTATATCCCTTTCTGCCATTTATCTTGTTTAAAACAGGAAGAATGGGCAATACTGTCGATTTAAATTATGCGGTAGATATTAGTCCAGAAATGGAAAAAATGCTAAACCGTATGCGTTATGATTTTGAGTATACCAAAGCCGAATTGTTTAGAGAAAGATTCTCGAATAACTTTATCAAATGGTGTAAGGAAAACAAAATTAAATCAAGAGCGCAAGC